>NZ_JBRREA010000059.1:0-24859 GCF_056759975.1 Stenotrophomonas sp. STEN031 | reverse complement strand
TTTTTCCAAAGCCAAACCCAAAGCCAAAGCCAAAGCCAAAGCCAAAGCCAAAGCCAAAGCCAAAGCCAAAGCCAAAGCCAAAGCGCTTGGCCACCGCCTGTTAGGGCGAGCGCGATGCCCGATTCTCGACGCGGCAATGACGGGCCTTCCCTTCTCCCGCATGCGGGAGAAGGTGCCCCGCAGGGGCGGATGAGGGGCGCTGCTGCTACTGATCTGGCCTTCGTACAAAAAAAGAAAGCTCAACACCTGGAAACCAGAAAGGCCGACGCAATGCGTCGGCCTTTCTTTACAACTCATCCATTCCAGCAAAACGCTGGAATCAGGCGCTGGTACGGCTCTGACCACGGCCACCACCGCCACGACGCTGGCCACCACCCGGGTGCGCATCACGACGCTGCTGGCCATTGCCGGCATTGCGCTGGCCGCCCGGCTTCTGCGGTTGGCCACCACGACCGCCGCGCGGTGCATCGCCGTTCGGGCGACGGGCGGCATGGCCGCCGTTGCCACGACGCGGGGCCTTGTGGCCACCCGGATGCTCGGCCTTGCCCGGTGCACTGTTGCCCCAGCGGATCGGGGTCTGCGGTTCGAAGCCCGGCACGTCGCGGATGTCCATGTCGCGGTCGAGCAGACGCACGATCTGGCGCAGCAGCTTGGCCTCGTCCTGGGCTACCAGCGACACGGCTTCACCGGTCGAACCATTACGGCCGGTACGGCCGATACGGTGCACATAGTCTTCCGGCACCATCGGCAGGTCGTAGTTGATGACCTTGGGCAGCTCGTTGATATCGATGCCGCGGGCGGCGATATCGGTGGCCACCAGCACGGTCACGCGGCCGGCCTTGAAGTCGGCCAGTGCGCGCAGGCGCTGGCCCTGGCTCTTGTTGCCATGGATGGCCGCAGTCTTGATGCCGGACTTCTCCAGGAACGTGGCCAGCTTGTCGCAGCCATGCTTGGTGCGGCCGAATACCAGCGTCTGCACGCGGGAATCCTCGGCCAGCAGGTGCAGCAGCAGCTCGCGCTTGCGGGCGCCATCGACCGGGTGCACGCGGTGGGTGATGGTCTCGGCAACCGTGTTCTTCGGCGTGACCTGGATCTGCTCCGGGTTGTGCATGAACTCCAGCGCCAGCTGCTTGATGCTGTCTTCGAACGTGGCCGAGAACAGCAGGGTCTGGCGGTTCTGGCGCGGCAGCTTGGCGAGGATGCGCTTGATCGAGGGCAAAAAGCCCATGTCGAGCATGCGGTCGGCTTCGTCCAGTACCAGGATCTCGACGCCGGACAGGTCAACGCTGCGACGCTCCAGGTGGTCGATCAGGCGGCCCGGGCAGGCGACCAGCAGGTCGACGCCACGGCGCAGCATATCCAACTGGTTGCCCATGCCCACGCCGCCGTAGATGCAGGCGCTGGGGATGCGCAGGTACTTGCTGTAGCCGCGCAGGCTGTCATGCACCTGGGTGGCCAGTTCGCGGGTGGGGGCCAGCACCAGCGCACGCGGACGGCGCGGGCCGTTGCCCACGGTCTGCGGCGAGGTGGCCAGGTGCTGCAGCAGCGGCAGGCCGAACGCGGCGGTCTTGCCGGTACCGGTCTGCGCGCCGGCCAGCAGGTCGCGGCCGTCCAGCGCCAGCGGAATGGCCTGCTGCTGGATCGGGGTCGGGTTTTCGTAGCCCTGCTCGGCGAGCGCGCGCAGCAGGAAGGGCGCAAGGCCCAGGTTTTCAAACGACATGGAGTACTCCGAAACTTGAAGAACGCGCGCCCAGGAGGGCTTGCGTTGCTGATCATTGAAGACCAGCTGATCTCGGAGCGTTCCCGTAAACCGCGCTGCAAGATCTGGGATGCAACCAACGCGGTGCGCTGGCTGGAATGCGTGACGATAGGCGTCGGAGTGGGGGCGGGCGGGCGGATGGGCCAGATGGCCGCTGATCCTGCACCGCCGGCGGTCCCTGAGGGAAACGGACGGCCGCTGGCAGACCGCGCTAGTCTAAGGGATTGTTACCGCCGGTACAAAAACGCCTGTTCAGCATTCCCCTGGAGAGGCTGGTGGCGCCGGGCTTATTCATTACAATTGAAACTTATTTCTCCGCAGACTGGACATTCCCATGAAGCTTGGTTCCCTGAAGGAAGGCGGCCGCGACGGCACCCTGATCGTGGTTTCGCGTGACCTGACCCGTGCCGTACGGGCCGCTGGCATTGCCGCCACCCTGCAGCAGGCGCTGGAGGACTGGTCCAATCTGGCGCCGCGCCTGAACGCATTGTCCGAGCGGCTCAATGCCGGCACCGTGGAGGGCGAGTTTGCCGTGGACATGCAGGCGCTGGCCGCGCCGCTGCCGCGCGCCTACGAATTCGTCGATGGCAGCGCCTACCTGCCGCATGTGGCGCGGGTGCGCAAGGCGCGCGGTGCCGAAGTGCCGGAGAGCTTCTATACCGATCCGCTGATGTACCAGGCCACCAGTGCCGGCTTCTATGGTCCGCGTGATGCGGTGAAGGTGATCAGCGAAGACTATGGCATCGACCTGGAAGCCGAAATCGTCGTCATCACCGACGACGTGCCGATGGCGGTGACGCCGGCACAGGCTGCCGGCCACATCCAGTTGGTGGGTCTGGTCAACGACGTCAGCCTGCGCAACCTGATCCCGGGCGAACTTGCCAAGGGCTTTGGCTTCCTGCAGTCCAAGCCGCGCTCGGCGCTGAGCCCGGTGTTCGTCACCCCGGACGAACTGGGCGCCGCCTGGCAGGACAGCAAGGTGCACCTGCCGCTGGTCACCCATATCAATGGCAAGTGGTTTGGCGCGCCCGAAGCCGGCGTGGACATGCAGTTCAACTTCGCCCAGCTGGTCGCACATGCTGCCAAGACCCGTCCGTTGTCGGCAGGTGCCATTGTCGGTTCGGGCACCATCGCCAACGAAGACACTGCGTTGGGTGCCTCGTGCTTCGCCGAGCAGCGCACGGTCGAAACCCTGCGCGACGGCAAGCCGTCGACGCCGTTCATGAGTTTTGGTGATGTTGTTCACATCGAGATGCTGGACCGTGATGGCGTCAGCATTTTTGGTGCGATTGAACAGCGCATCGAGCAGGCGTCGCGTCCCTGAGGCGGTATACAACGTGTTGGCATCGCGTTGGTGGTGAAGGAGTCCTCACCACCAACGGTTATTGTTGTGGCGCACGGGAAGGGGGAAATCCGACATGGAAGCAGGGCTGACGCTCTACAGTTACTGGCGCTCAAGCGCCGCATACCGCGTGCGTATCGGTTTGAATCTGAAAGGTCTGGCGTATGCCGTCACGCCGGTCCATCTGGTACGTGATGGCGGCCAGCAGCACGCGGCGGACTACGCCGCATTGAACCCGCAGGAACTGGTGCCGACGTTGCGCCATGGCGAGCGCGTGCTGACCCAATCGCTGGCCATTCTTGAATACCTGGATGAAGTCTTCCCGGAACCGGCGCTGTTGCCGGCTGATGCCGGTGGCCGTGCGCGCGTGCGTGCGCTGGCGCAGCAGGTGGCCTGCGACATCCATCCGTTGAACAACCTGCGGGTGATGCAGTTCTTCGATCGCGAATGGAATGTGCCGCAGCCCGAGCGTGACGAATGGACGCTGCACTGGATGCGCAAGGGCTTCACCGCGCTGGAGGCGATGGTGGCAGGCTCGTTCGACACCGGCCGCTATTGCCATGGTGCCGAACCGGGGCTGGCAGATTGCTGTCTGGTCCCGCAGTTGTACAACGCCCGCCGCTTCCATCTGGACCTGGCGCCGTACCCGACATTGCAGCGGATTGAAGCGGCCTGCCTGGCGCTGCCAGCATTCGATGCCGCCCGCCCGGAAAACCAGATCGACGCGGTCTAATCAGTCCCAGCAATCAGTGCGGTCCAATCCGTTGTGGGAGCGGCGTAAGCCGCGAAGCTGATATCCCATCCGAAACAGCAGTTCAACCTTGTGCGCGCCGAGGCAGGCCTGCAGCTCGGAGCCAACAGGAGCTTCGCGGCTTACGCCGCTCCCACAAAAATCGGTGCCGTTTCTCTGCCGCTCGCTGTGTGGGCCAGGCCGATACAGCCGGATCCGCCAAGCTGTTGTGGGAGTGGCGTAAGCCGCGAAGCTGACATCCCTTGCGAAGCAGCAGCTCAACCCTATGCGCGCCGAAGCAGGTCTGCAGCTCGGGGCCAACAGAAGCTTCGCGGCTTACACCGCTCCCACAAAAATCGGTGCCGTTTCTCCGCCGCTCGCTGTGTGGGCCAGGCCGATACAGCCGGATCCGCCAAGCTGTTGTGGGAGCGGCGTAAGCCGCGAAGCTGACATCCCATCCGAAGCAGCAGCTCAACCCTATGCGCGCCGAAGCAGGTCTGCAGCTCGGTGGCATCAGTGGCTTCGCGGCTTACGCCGCTCCTACACGAGGGGCTTGCCGCAGGCTTGAATCCCCCCAAACAACAAAGCCCCGCATCGCGGGGCTTTGTCGTGGGCTATGCCGGTGGCTCAGAAGCCGTGCGTGATCGCTGCTGGTGCCGATACCGCGAAATCCGCGTACGGGTCGTGCTCGCCGCTGGCGCCTTCGGACAAACGGAACTTCAAGGCCAGGCCATCGCGCGAGTCGGCGGCGCGCAGCGCCTCCTCCTGCTCGATGATGCCGTCCTTGGCCATCCGGAACAGGCACTGGTCAAAGCTCTGCATGCCTTCTTCCAGCGACTCTTCCATCGCCTGCTTGATCGCGTGCACTTCACCGCGGCGCAGCAGGTCACGGATCATCGGGGTATTGAGCAATACCTCGGTGGCGGGACGGCGGCGGCCGTCCTTGCCCTTGACCAGACGCTGCGATACCACCGCGCGCAGATTCAGCGACAGGTTCATCAGGACGTTCTTGTGCGCGCTTTCCGGGAAGAAGTTGAGGATGCGCTCGATGGTCTGGTCGGCGTTGTTGGAGTGAAGGGTTGCTAGGCACAGGTGGCCGGTCTCGGCGAAGGCGATGGCCGCCTCCATGGTTTCGGCATCCAGGATTTCGCCGATCAGGATCACGTCCGGCGCTTCACGCATCGCGTTCTTCAGCGCGTTGTGGAAGGCGTGCGTGTCCAGCCCCACTTCGCGCTGGTTGACGATGGACTGCTTGTGCTTGTGCAGGAACTCGATCGGGTCCTCGATGGTGAGGATGTGCCCGGTCGAGGTGCTGTTGCGGTGGTCGATCATCGAGGCCAGCGAGGTCGACTTGCCCGAGCCGGTCGAGCCAACCACCAGCACCAGTCCACGCGGTGTCATGATCACTTCCTTCAGCACCTGCGGGAGGTTGAGCTCCTCGATGCTGGGGATGCGGCTCTTGATCGCACGGATGACCATGCCGACTTCGCCGCGCTGCTTGAACACGTTGACGCGGAAGCGACCGGCGTCGGCCAGGGCGATGGCCATGTTCAGCTCCAGGTCGCGCTCGAACTGCGGTACCTGGCCCTCGTCCATCAGCGAATAGGCGATTTTCTTGACCATTCCCGGCGGCAGGCCGGTATTGCCCAGCGGGTACAGCTTGCCTTCAATCTTGATGTAAACCGGCGCTCCGGTGGTCAAAAACATGTCCGAAGCGTTCTTTTCGGTCATCAGCTTCAGGAAATAGCCGATATCCATGCGAAATTTTTCCCCAACAAACGGCGGCGCGCCGTTGCAAGCACGCCTCAGGCTTGACCACAATGGCCGCGCTCAGTCATCCAAGCAACGGCTCCCCAATGAAACCTAGCTTCGCACAATTAAGACGATTCCTGTGTGTTACCGCCTGCACATTCCTGCTTTGCGGCAGTGCGCTGGCGCAGGATCCGGGCGCAATGGAATTGCTTGCCGCCCAACAGGCCGTGGAGAAAGCTGACCGCGCCGACGCCGATCAGTACGCGCCGGACATCATGGCGATGGCCCGCCAGCAGCTGGGCCAGGCCCAGCAGGCGGCCAGTGACCGACGCCTCCGCAAGCAGGCGCCGATCCTGGCACTGCGTGCCGCCGCCGATGCCGATCTGGCGCGTGCGCAGAGTGAGGAAGCCGTCGCCCAGGCCCAGCTGGCCCAACGCAGGGCCGAGGTAGCCCAGTTGCAGCGCCAGTTGGCGACAGGGGAGGGACGCTGATGCGGATCAGGAATCTGGTGGTTGTCGGCCTGCTGGCCATGCCCTTGCTGGCGCTGGCGGCGGAAGACCCGGCGGTGGCGTCCTTGAACCAGCGTTTGCTGGTGCTGCAGGCCGACATGGCCACGGCCGACGTGGCCCCGTTCGAGAAGCTGCAGGCGCAACAGGCCATCGCGGCATTGGCCAAGGCCAAGCGCAAGGAGCTGGACGATGCGCGTTATCTGGCGGAGCGCCGTGTCGCCATTGCCGAGGCGGCCAGCCGTGCGGCATTGGCACGCCGTGAGGCGGGTGAACTGGAACGTACCCGCAGCGAACTGCTGATCGAGGCCAGCCGCCGCGATGCCGCCCGCGCCCGTCAGGAAGCCGAGCAGCTGCGGGTACAGACCCAGATCCAGGCCGAGGAGGCCGAGCGCCTGCGTCTGGCCGCCGAAGCCGAGACGCTGGCCCGCCAGGATGCCGAAACTGCCTTGACCAGCGTTGCCGGGCGCCAGCAACAGCGTTTGAGCGCGGCCCAGCAGAATGCAGCCAAGCTGGCGCGCGAAGAGGCCGAGCTGGTTTCCGGGCAGAAACTGCCGGCATCCCGGTTCGAAGGCCGCGGTGAGGTCTACACCTTTGCCGGTGATGCGTTCGCGGCGGGCCAGGCGGCGTTGTCCGGCGGTGCCCGCAACCAGGCCAAGGCGCTGGCCGAGTACCTGAACATCGGCAAGAAGGGCCGGGTTGTGATCGAGGCCTACGACAGTGCCAACGGCGTCGGTCAGCGGCGCGCGCAGGCGCTCAAGGACGCACTGGTGGCAGGTGGTGTCGCGGCCAACCGGATCCAGGTAACGGGCAAGAAGGCGGCCGCTACCCGGGCCCGCTCGGCGGAAGTGATTATTGCCCCATGACAAACTTAAATGGCTGAAGTTGTTAGGTTTTTGTCATTCGCGCGAGACTGAATGCGGAGCGGTTTGGATATTCAGCAAACGTTCCCGTCCAGCCCTTGCCGGAACCTTTTTGCAGGCGTAGGGTCAATTGTCCGGGCGGCACTTTCGTCGTCCGGACAGCGGAGGGCCGAGCCGGTGCAAGCGTGGCGCGAACCAGTAACCGAAAGCTCCTGGCAGGTTGGCCGGAGGACGGTTGGTGGTGCCACGGTGAGCGGCTTGGCTTTCCAATCCTGCAACGCCCCGTGCCGCCAGGCCGGGGTGTTCTTGTTTCTGCATGAAGGAGGTAGTCATGTTCGAAGGGCAGCCGCAGAGTGAAATCGACGCATTGGCCAAGGCCAACCCGGAGTTCAAGCAGCTCTACCAACAGCATAAGAAGCTGAACAAGAAATGCATGGACGCGGAGCTGGGTGTGCTCCCGATCGACGGGGCAACCCTGGGACAGATGAAACGGGAAAAACTGCTGGCCAAGCAGAAGCTCCTGCGGATTTACGAAAACAGCATCAACTGAACCTTCCCCACGCTAGACCGTTTATGTCGCGGACGGTGGCGGCCCCCTCGTCGGCCGTCATTGTCCGCGCCACTTGGCAGCGCAGTTCCGGTGCACGAAAGCGCCGTTAACTGACTTTCCTGCACAACCATCGGATAATCATCGGTCCGGCCGCAATGCGGCGCGATCTGAAGTCAACCGATGCCCATCCATTCTTCCATCCTCGAACTCATTGGCAATACGCCCATCATCAAGGCCCAGCGTCTGGATGTCGGCGTGTGCGAGCTGTACCTCAAGATGGAGAGCGCCAACCCGGGTGGGTCGATCAAGGACCGTATCGGCCTGTCGATGATCGAGGCGGCCGAGAAGCGTGGCGATCTCAAGCCTGGTGCGACGCTGGTGGAAGGTACCGCCGGCAATACCGGTCTGGGCCTGGCGCTGGTGGCCCAGCAGAAGGGCTACAAGCTGATCCTCGTGGTCCCGGACAAGATGAGCCGGGAAAAGATCTTCAACCTCAAGGCGATGGGCGCCGAAGTGGTGCTGACCCGTTCGGACGTGGCCAAGGGCCACCCGGAGTACTACCAGGACCTGGCCAAGACCGTTGCTGACCGTACCCCGGGCGCCTACTTCATCAACCAGTTCGGCAACCCGGACAACCCGGCCGCACATGAGTTCGGCACCGGCCCGGAGATCATCGAACAAATGGGCGGTGACCTGGACGCCATCGTGTTCGGCTGCGGTAGCTCCGGCACCATGACCGGCCTGTCGCGCGCCTTCGCCAAGCTCTCGCCCAAGACTGAGCTGGTGCTGGCGGACCCGGTCGGCTCGATCCTGGCCGAGTACATCAACGACGGCACGCTGAACGAAAAGTCCGGCAGCTGGCTGGTGGAGGGCATCGGCGAGGACTTCCTGCCGGATATCGCCGATTTCAGCCGGGTCAAGAAGGCCTATGCCATCAGCGACGCCGAGAGCTTCCACACCGCGCGCGAGCTGCTGGGCAAGGAGGGCATCCTCGGTGGCTCGTCGACCGGCACCTTGCTGGCCGCCGCGCTGAAGTACTGCCGCGAGCAGACCACGCCGAAGAAAGTGCTGGTGCTGGTGCCGGATACCGGCAACAAGTACCTGTCCAAGATGTACAACGACTACTGGATGCTGGACAACGGTTTCCTTGAGCGCCCGCAGTTCGGCGACCTGCGTGACCTGATCCTGCGCCCCTACAGCCAGCGCGACACCGTGGTGGTGGGCCCGAAGGACCTGCTGACCACCGCCTACCAGCGCATGAAGCTGTACGACGTGTCGCAGTTGCCAGTGATGGAAGGCAGCCAACTGGTCGGCATCATCGATGAAAGCGACGTGCTGCTGCATGTCTATGGTGATGAAGCCCGTTTCCGTGACCCGGTCTCGGTGGCGATGGTCAGCAAGCTCGACCGTCTGGACGTCAAATCGCCGATCGAAGCGCTGCTGCCGGTGTTTGACCGCGGTCAGGTGGCGATCATCACCGATGGTGATGCGTTCCTCGGTTTGATTACCCGTATCGACCTGCTCAACTACCTGCGCCGCCGCGTTCAGTAAGACCGGCTGGTCCCCTCGAAAGAGGGGGCCACGGTAGATTCAGACAGCACTGATAGAATTTCGCCCCTTTAGCTGGAAGCCCTTATGACGGATCAGCATTCACGCAGCCAGGATGGCGAGCGCGCCTTGTCGCTTGCCACCTTGGCTATCCACGGCGGGCAGTCGCCTGACCCCAGCACCGGCGCGGTCATGCCGCCGATCTACGCCACCTCGACCTATGCACAGTCCAGCCCGGGCGAGCATCAGGGTTTTGAGTACTCGCGTACGCACAACCCAACCCGCTTCGCCTACGAGCGCTGCGTGGCCTCGCTGGAGGGCGGCACGCGTGGCTTTGCGTTCGCCTCGGGCATGGCGGCCAGCTCCACCGTCATCGAGCTGCTGGACGCCGGCAGCCACGTGGTGGCGATGGACGATATCTACGGCGGCAGTTTCCGCCTGTTCGAGCGTGTGCGCCGTCGCACCGCCGGGCTGGATTTCAGCTTCGTCGACCTGACCGACCTGGCCGCCTTCGAAGCCGCGATCACGCCCAAGACCAAGATGGTGTGGATCGAGACCCCGACCAACCCGATGCTGAAGATCGTGGACATCGCTGCGGTCGCCGCCATCGCCAAGCGTCATGGCCTGATCGTGGTGGTGGACAACACCTTCGCCTCGCCGATGCTGCAGCGCCCGCTGGCGCTGGGGGCGGACCTGGTGTTGCACTCGGCCACCAAGTACCTCAACGGCCACTCCGACATGGTCGGCGGCATGGTGGTGGTCGGTGACAACGCCGAACTCGCCGAGCAGATGGCCTTCCTGCAGAACTCCATCGGTGGCGTGCAGGGCCCGTTCGACAGCTTCCTCGCCCTGCGTGGCCTGAAGACCCTGCCGCTGCGCATGAAGGCGCATTGCGCCAACGCGATGGCGCTGGCCACCTGGCTGGAAACCCACCCGGCAGTGGAAAAGGTGATTTACCCGGGCCTGGCCTCGCACCCGCAGCACGCGCTGGCGGGCAAGCAGATGGCCGGCTACGGCGGCATCGTCTCGATCGTGCTCAAGGGCGGTTTCGAAGCGGCCAAGCGTTTCTGCGAACGCACTGAGCTGTTCACCCTGGCCGAATCCCTCGGCGGCGTGGAAAGCCTGGTCAACCATCCTGCCGTGATGACTCACGCCTCGATCCCGGTGGCCCGCCGCGAACAGCTGGGCATCAGCGATGCGCTGGTGCGCTTGAGCGTGGGGGTTGAGGATGTTGAGGATTTGCGGGTGGATCTCGACAGGGCGCTGAATTGACGTGCAATTCCCAAGGATGCTCGCACGCATGAATGGATCAAATTTGCCAAGCTTGATTTATCAGCTGACAAAAAGAGAGGTGATTGGACGCTACAAAGGCTCCATGCTCGGCATCCTCTGGTCCTTTGTGAACCCGTTGCTTATGTTGAGCGTTTATACGCTCTTCTTTTCGGTGATCCTGAAAATCAGGTGGGGGGAGCAGCCACAGAGCCGTTCCGAGTTCGCGATGCTGCTGTTCATTGGATTGATCCTGCACGGCTTTATTGCCGAGTGCATCAACCGTGCTCCGGGTTTGGTCACCGGAAACGTCAACTATGTAAAGAAGGTCGTATTCCCCATCGGAATACTGCCGATTGTTTCGTGCAGCTCGGCGCTGTTTCATTGGTTTATCAGCTTGTTGGTTCTGGCATTGGCGCTTCTGGTGCTGGATCACGGCATAGCCCCAACCTTTCCATTGATATTGGTGGTGATGATTCCGCTGGTGCTCTATGCATTGGGGATCTCTTGGGTGCTCGCCTCGTTGGGCGTCTATCTGCGGGATGTCAGTCAGGTGGTGGGGGTTTTCTCCCAGATACTGCTATTTGTTTCGCCGGTCTTTTTCCCTATCGCCAACATCCCAGAGCAATATCGTGCGGTGTTCTTGGCCAATCCATTGACTACGATCATTGAGCAGGCGCGTCAGGTTGTCATCTTCGGTGCCTTGCCCGATTTCATCGCACTGGCCACACAGGCCGGTATCGCATTGGTTTTTTGCATGCTGGGTCTGTTTTTCTTCAACAAGACCAGGCGGGGATTCGCCGATGTACTTTGAACCGGAGTATCAGCCATGAATCGTCTGAAATCCTGGTTGTTGCGTAAGAAGTTCTTCTACGTATTGATGGGCTGGAAGTACTACCTCGGCAACAATTTCATCGCTCGCTTCCCGAACGAGTGGGTGCGCGCCTTCTATCTGCGCAGGATCTTGAAGGTATCGCTTGGTCGGGACACTCACGTGAGCATGCGCTGGTTCGTGACGGGCTATCCGGTGAGGGCACATGTTTCCATCGGTGACAATTGCGTGATCAATCGGGAGGTCTATCTCGATGGTCGGACTGGTGTGGTCATTGGAAACAATGTGAATGTTTCGTTCCAGACCTGCATTCTCAGCCTCCACCATGATCACAATGATCCCTCATTCCCCGCCATTGGTGGTGTGGTGACGATCCAGGATCATGCTTGGATAGGTGCGCGGGCAACGATCTTGCCAGGCGTAACGGTAGGCGAAGGGGCAGTGATTGCCGCTGGCGCGGTGGTGACCCGGAATGTTGAACCGTATACCGTGGTCGGCGGCGTTCCAGCGAGGAGAATCGGCGAGCGCAATCGTGATGTCCAGTATCTGACCAAATTTTCGCCGTTTTTTGATACGGATATTTTTGATGAAACCGCAGGCTAAGAAGCAAGTACTGGTATTCATGCTGGCTCCATCGTTGCCGGCGGTGAGTGGCGGCGACATCTACGCAGTGAACGCGCTTCTGCCGTTCGTTGATGAAGTTGACTATCATCTTTTCTGCTACGTCGCAGGCGAGCAGGATGTTGCAAAAGTGCAGTCCAACCAGGCGCTGTATGACAGCGTCTTCCGTTCGGTGCACTTGGAGCCCCGTCCGAAGATGCCCTTTGAAATGGCGAGGATTCCTCGCACATTGAAGATGGTGTCGCATGCCTTGCAGGGGCTTCCGTTCATTGATGCCAGCTACTGCAGCCGCTCGGCGATCTCCGCTGTGCGTCGTTTGGTACGTCGTAACGGAATCGATGCGATTGAAGTCAATTCCGCGCACCTGGCTTTTTTTCGCCACTACCTGTCGGATATCCCGGGTGTGCTGATCAGTCACAACATCGAAGCAGATATCTTTCCTTTCTGGATGCCTGTCGGCCTACGCGGCTGGAAACTACATCTCATGGAATGGGTGGCAAAGCGCAGTAGAGCGGCAGCTCATAGGGTCGAGATTGAGAATGCATTCGGCTTCGAAGCAATGACGTTCATCTCCAGACATGACATGGCGCGCGTTTCGGCATCGGTGCCGAAGTACCTCATGCCATTACATTTCCCTATTCAGACATTGCCTTACGAGCGAAAGCCCAAGAATGTTTTCAATGTACTGTGGATGGGGGGGTTTGGTTGGTATCCGAACGCTGAGGGCGTGAACTGGTTCGCGGCCGAGATTTTTCCACTGCTGAAGGATAAGTTGGCGTCCAACAACATCGTGTTGCATTTCTGTGGTGGCAATCCGCCGGAAGCTTTGAAAGCTCTGCATGATGGTCGCCATGTGCATGTGCATGGTTTTGTGGACGATCTGCAGCCGATACTCGATGACGCCCATCTGTTGATGGTTCCGCTGCTCTCTGGTGGTGGCATCCGGGTCAAAATCGTGGAAGCAATGTCTGCAGGTATCCCGGTCCTGAGCACGTCCAAGGGATGTGAGGGCATTGGAGGTACTGATGGTGTTGACATCATCGTCGAGGATGATTCGGTGCGGTTTGCCGAGACGCTGCTGGCCTGCGCGACTGATCCACAGCGCATGGGCAGAGTTGCTGGTGCGGCTTTGGATCTGATGCATCGCGAGTATTCGAAGCAGGCGAGTCTCGATGCAAAGCGGAACGCATACAAACATGCGGGAGTGATGTGATGGGATCGGCACAGAATGTGGGTGATCGTCCACCAGTTGTGTCAGTGCGGGATGTCGGAAAGTCCTTTCGGATATTCGATACCCCTGCGCAACGAATGATGCTTCCGCTGACGAACCGGTTGCGCCGTCTGATTGGGATGAGGCCGCGCGCGGTGCGTGTGTTCCGGGCCTTGGATGACGTCAGTTTCGACATCGCTGCAGGAGAGACCGTTGGCATCATTGGTCGCAACGGCGGAGGGAAGTCGACGTTGCTGCAAATTCTCGTCGGCACCCTTCAGGCCAGTGACGGCAGTGTCGCAGTGAATGGCCGCGTTTCCGCCTTGCTTGAGCTTGGTGCAGGATTCAATCCTGAGTTCAGTGGGCGTGAAAATGTGTTCCTTGCCGGAGCCATCATGGGGCTGGGCACCGCGGAGATGGCGGATTTGATGCCGCTGATCGAGAGGTTCGCCGACATCGGTGAGTTCGTTGATCAGCCGGTGAAGACATACTCTTCAGGTATGTACGTACGCTTGGCTTTCTCTGTTGCCATTCACGTCTCTCCCGACATCCTGGTGGTCGATGAAGCTTTGGCCGTTGGGGATACTGCTTTCCAGACCAAGTGCCTGACACGTATCCGGCGAATGCAATCTGAGGGCGTGAGCATCATCCTGGTTACCCATTCGACCAATACATTGCTTGAGTATTGCGATCGCGGAATTTATCTGCGGCGCGGTAAGGTCGTGCTGGATGGTGCCTGTCGTGATGTGGTCAAACGGTATGCTGACGATCTGGTTGATGAGGAGGGAGGCACAGTCATCTATGACGATGAAGCCGTACTCTCTGAACCTCAGTCCGGTGATTCGCAGTTGCCGCTTGCCCAGGTTGCTGAGCCCGAGGCTCCTGCCAGCGAGATATGCGATGTTTCCATTCTGGACTCGGCCGGTAACGCGCGCACGACATTTGGTTATGGCGACGAGGTCCTCATTCGCGTACAGATTCGTGTCCACCGGAGAATTGAAGCGCCATGCTATGGGGTACAGTTCAAAAGTGTGGATGACATTGCTTTGTGGGCCGGGACCACGCAGAACATGAATCTGGCTCCGGCTCCGACCGATCCAGGGATATATGAATTCAACTGGCGATTGGACATGAATGTGACGGGGAATCGCTACGTGATCGCACTCGGGGTAGGCGACATGGATAGCGGCGAGTACCGTCGACATAGTCGTGTCCCCTATGCGGGGCACATTGACGTGCTGCCGCAGCCCCATTCCGGTCACGGTTGGATCGCTCCCAATCCCCGGTTCATGGACCCGCAGAGGCAGTCGTGATGACCGAAGGTTTGCAGCCGGCTTTTCGCGCTTTGGCGATAGGTTTTTACGGCGCCCCGAATGTTGGCGACGAAGCACTGCTTGATGTGCTTGTGCAGCGCGTGGCTGAACTGGGGGGGGAGCTGGTGGTTGCCAGTATCGATCCAGCGGGCACCGCCAGGATGCATGGCGTGGAAGCTGTCGAGTTTTCCAATCTTGGTGAAGTCTGTCGTGCGCTTATTCATTGCGACGTGATGATCATGGGCGGGGGGGGGATCTTCCAGGATCATCATCCGTTCAATCTGGATGCGTTGTATCTGCCCTATGCCAATGACATCAGCGGATATGCTCGTCCGATGTTGATGGCTCGGCAGCTTGGAGTGCCGGTGATCATCTGGGGGCACGGGGTCGGCCCGCTGACGGGGGCTGGTCCTCGTGCGCTTGTCAGGGAGCTGTTCGATGGAGCTGCGGCGGTATCCGTGCGGGATCAAAAGTCGCTTGCGCTGCTGCGAGAGATCGGAGTAAGCAGGGATATCTGTGTTGGTGCTGATCCGGGTTGGTTGTTTAGCCGATACCATCCCGTGCCGGACCGACCCGCGTCAGCGCGGTCTGGAAAGACAATGGCGATTGTGGTGCGCGAGTGGGCAAAGGGGAGCTGGAAGAGCCAGTTCGTTGGCGCATTGCAGAAGGTGTTGACGCCGGCGTGGCGTATCCAGTGGATAGCATTTCAAGCCAATACGGATAGAAGTGGTGCCCTGTCTGATGTTCCATTGGTGGATGAGCTGTGTGGCATGCTGGGTGAGCGACCGGACGATGAGGTCCTTGCACCGGCAACTCCGCTGGAAGCCTGGGAGCTGCTAGCGGCTGCCGATGCGGTGTTCTCGATGCGACTCCATGCCAGTGTTCTTGCATTGTTGGCCGGCAGGCCGACCTGCGGCTTGGAATACGATGAAAAGCTGGCACATGCACATCAGATGGCTGAGATGCCCGAAGTGCAGCGGCTTAGGATCGGTGATGATGTGGCGCGCTATGAAGCTGCTCTGCAGGCACTGATGAGTGAGGAGTGGAAGCCGGATTCCCAGGTGCTGGAATCCTTGCAGGATTCAGCTCAAACGCACCTTGATGTGCTGGCGGGGTGCAAGCAGTCACAATCGCGTACCACAACCTTTGATGCTGGCAGCATGGATTGGTTGGGGATGTGGTTGCAGCAAGCGTTGCGCGAGGTGTCCGAGGTCACCTCGCGCAGTCAGCAAGCTCATGAGCTCCTGCACTATCGGGACTATCAGTTGGCTGAGCAGGCGGGCAAAACCGCTTCTCTGTCCGGTGAGGTTGAAAAGCTCAACAGTGAAGTTACGAAATTGGCCAAAGAGGCTGAGCAGGCTTTGAAGCAGTTGATTGAAGTGCGCGAGCACGCAGAAGTGTCTCAGAAGGCGTTGATTGAGAGGAGTGCGGCGATGACGGAGCAGTTGAGTTCGCGATTGGATTCGGTTGAGCGGAGTCTTCATGACACGGAGGTTCTGCTTGCCAATACGCGGGATGAGCTGGATCACAGCCGCGCTTATATTCAAGATAAAGAGGTTTACATCGCGCTGCTCCGGCGCGAAGTTGACGAGCTGGAGGCGCGCTTGGCCCAGAGCCAGCTCGAGGTTGCCGAGGCCCGTGATATCTGGCGCCGCCTGCGAAAGGCGGCAGGTATCATCCGCCGGGATATGCTGCGTGGGATTGCTGCACCGTTCAAGCTTGTCAGCGTTTGGCGGCAGCACGGATTTAAGGTTGCTTTGCAGCAGATTCCGCGTCGAATGAAAACGATTGGAGTCGCTTCGTTGAGCGCCCCGGAACCACCGGCGTTGGAAATTCCCAGGGATGTGCGTTCGCTCCGGCCTGAGCGCTTGCTGGTGGTGGTTGATCGCCTTTCCGATTCCAGTGGTTGGCCGACACGAGGGATGCAGCTGGCTAAAGCGGGTGACCGTGCGGGATTCCATGTCAGGGTTGCCGTTGTCGGCGATGGGCATGCAGCAGGGTCTGCCGGTGCAGCACAGCGTCTGGTCGCAGGAGCATCCGAGTGGCTCAATGACGTCCGCGCTGAACATACCCGTGTTCTTTTGGCTGATGTTTCTCCGCGTGCAATGGAGTTGGCCAGTTCCGCAAAGGCGCGCGGGGCCGAGATCATCGTCGACTTCGGCTCACTTGGCAGTGAGCTTTCGGATCAAGCAGATTGGCCGCAGATCCGGGATATCGTTTCACGTGGCATCTATTCTGGCGTAGCTCCTTCGCTGGATGGTCTGCCGCTGCAATTGATCAGCGAAGCCGGCGATAACGAGGTATTCGATTCCTATCGAACCTATGCGTTGCCAACGTCGTTCAGTCGTAATCGAGACAATGTACTGGTTGTTGATATTTCGGGTCGCGGAGCTCAGCAGATCGATCGATTGCTTGCAGCAAGGCAGGATGTGCTGTTTCTCGTGGCGGGCGGTAACGCTTTGGAGCTTGCTGCCAATGCGAGAATCCGGCGCGCGGAGTGGTCATGGTCACCCGAAGGAGTCGCTCCGCTGATTGCCAATGCATCCAGCATCGTAGTACTTGGTGGCGACGGGAGTGAGGAAGAACGCAGGCAGTGGGCTCAACTGGTACACGCGGCGTTGTTGCTGGAAAAACCCACGCTGGTCGAGTTGGGTCTTTCGGAGGTGGATTCCCGAAACTTGCATTTGCTGGACCTGGCGCAGTTGCCCGGGCAGTTGGCGCTGAAAGGCAACGAGGACTTTGGCTTCGTTTCGCGCAATGCCTGGTTGGGCCATGTGGAAGCAATGATGCAACCAGCCTATCCGGACTCGGTTAGCGCAGTGGTGCTGATCCATAACAATCGTCGCATCATCGAGCGCTGTGTGCGCACGATGCTTGAGCACTGTGGAAACTGGTTGCATGAAATAGTTGTCGTGGACAACCAGTCTTCCGACGGTGGTGCGGAGTTGGTGGAAGAACTCTTTGGCGGGCACTCGAAAGTAAAATTGGTGCGCAATCAGGAAAACGGTTGCTCGTCCGGGCGAAATTTGGGCGTAAAGCATTCCACTGGCAAGTACATTGCTTTCTTCGATTCGGACCAATGGTTGACTGCGCCAACGTGTTTTCCGGAGTCTGTGGCCATCCTGGAGATGGACGAGGGAGTCGGGGCGATCGGCTGGAATGCCGGTTGGTTTGATGCCACCCGTGATGACCTTGGTGGGCCGATCTCTGACTATTTGCCCCACCGAGGAATGAACAGCGAGTCTCTGGTCAAGGGCTATCGGGACGATATCGGCTTCCTTGGCACCAGTTGCATGTTCATGACGCGCGATCTGTTCGAACGCATCGAAGGATTCGACACGTTCTATGATCCTACTTGCTTCGAGGACACGGATATTTGTTTCCAGATAAAGAACGCTGGCTACTCGGTGGCGTTCCGTGACCTTGCGGGCGTACGCCACCAGCCGCATCAGACGACCGGTGCGAGCGAAGGCAGTGAGCGCTACAAGCGCCTGTTTGATCGTAACGCTGCTTACTTCCGCGAGAAGTGGAAGGGTCATCCGGAGTTCTTTGTCGATTTGAAATCCTGGCATTAAGGTCGGAGTAACGCAGTGGCTTGGGTCAGCAGCAAGCGGCTTGTACTGGAAGGAATGCTCGCGTTTGCCCCTGGCCTGTATGGTCGTTGGGAGGTGTGGAAGGCGCGACCACGTACTGCCGATGCGCCTATCGTGGCCTCGGGCTCCGCCTCGCGACAGCGCTTGTTGTTGATTGATCATGACTTCCCCGAGGTCGACCGTGATGCAGGTTCACGGGCGATTGCCAGTTTTGCAGCGCTTCTGCTGGAAGCCGGAATGGACGTGGTTTTCTGGGCCGCGAGCACTGCGCCGTCGTTAGCAGGTCGGCATTGGCTGCACGCTGCTGGCGTGCAGCCGCTGGGGCGAAATGAGACCGGTCCGCTTGATGCTTGGCTGTCGTCTGATCAAGGTTTCAGTTCAGCTGTGCTGAGCAGGCCTTTGGTGGCTGCAATGTATCTGCCGGTAGTTCGCAGGCATGTTCGTGGCGTCTGCCTCTACTACGGGCACGACATTCACTACCAGCGCCTCGAGTCGAAGAGTGCGACGACTGAGCTCAAGCACGGTGTGTGGGAGCGCTGGCTGATGCGTGTAGTGGAACGCCGTCTTTGGCGAGAAGCCGATGTTGTTCTCTACCCGTCCAGGGATGAGGCGCAGGCGGTAAATATCTATCGCCACGGGCTCGCGCTGACAGCGAGCGCACACATGTTCCCGCTTTGGACTGTCAAGGCCGAGGTGCCTGCGTCGTTTCCTGGCGTTGCTGATCGGAAAGGGCTGTTGTTTGTGGGCAGCAAAGGGCATCAACCCAACGTGGATGGGCTTGATTGGTTTTTGAGTGAAGTGGCGCCGCTCTTGCAGCATGCGTTGGGTGCGCAATGTCCGTTGACGGTAGTCGGCTCTGATATGGAGACATATCAACCCCGGGTTGCCCAAGGGGCAGAAGGACTTCGAATCCTTGGGAGGGTTGATGACGCAACTCTCAGCGAGTGCTATGACTCAGCGCGGGTCGTAATCGCTCCCTTGCGCTATGGCGGCGGAGTGAAAGGGAAAGTGATCGAGGCCATAAGCAAGGGAGTTCCCTGCGCCATGACGCCCGCTGCGGCGCAGGGCTTGGAGGGGATCGAAGACGTCCTTCCCGTAAGCGATGACGCTCGGACATATGCCGATACCATTGGCGTCCTGGTCAGCGATGATCAGGCTTGGCGTAAGGCATCCGATAACGCCTTTCGGCTGCTTGCGGAGCGATACGATCATGAGCGGTACGTCTCGATGTTGCCAGGGTTCTTCCACGTCACCTGACCGTCGGGAGGTAGCGGGGATCGAGCATCTGCTCCTGCCATGACCAGCAATGCAAGTCATGGGCTATACGTCCAGAGCTGGCGCAACTGTGATGCCACCTCCAGCCTTGGAGGATCTTCTCGCGCAACGTGTTGCTGCGTTCTGCGGATGTAAATCCTCTACTGTACCCTTCATAATACATGGCCCGGATCATCGGACTGGGCTTTCAAGGACAGGTTATGCGTTTCATAACAGCTTTTGCACTCAGTTTTTTCCAGTTGGGTTTTTCTGTAGATGCGTTCGGGGTGGGAGTAAGTCGCCCCATCTTGATCGAGGTATATGGGGATTCGACTACGCTTGGTGCGCAGACGGCCAGTGGAAGCACTGTTATAACCATGGAAAGTGAACCCAAGCAGCTACAGGGCCTGCTGCGAGAGCGCTTTGGTGACGCGGTTACCGTGGTTAACAAGGGGGTGGGGGGGACTCAGGCCTATCAGTTACTCAGCGGCACTGACGGAATGAACCGGCCATGGCCGGAACAGATTGCCAATTCTGATGCTGATATTGTAATTCTGAATTACGCACTTAACGACCAGCTTTACAATGCCAAGCCGGCGGAAGGAGTGTTCCAAGGGACCCCAGAATCCTATGGCGAAATTATGGCGCTGCTGGTGCAGATTGCGCGTGATCAACGCAAAGTGGTTGTTCTGCAGGAGCCTAACCCGACGTGTCATCAGCCTAGGGTTGGAAACCTTCACAGATTTGTGGAGGCGTTGCGAAGTACTGCGAAGCGTGTGGATGTCCCGCTTGTTGCTCAGTACGATTTTTTGCAAGGAATTCCGAATTGGAAGGACTTGTTGAGCGATTGCGTACATCCGGGCGATCAGTTGTACGGGATAAAGGCGAAGCAAACATTCGAAGTCGTTGCGCCAATTGTTGATGCAATCAGGTAGCTTCTCTCGAAAATTTGAGGCGGCGTCGAGTCGCATTCGATTAAGGTTGCGCAGGTTTTGATAGTAAAACTCCGATGATCTCATGCTGTCTACGATGAAAACTGATGGTTACTTATCTTAAAGGGATTACGGGAATGGTTTCGGGAAGCTGGCCTGCGCTTCGGACGCGGCTGTTGAAAGGTTGGATGTTGGAGCGAGGGTGTTTCAACAGCGCTGCGGCCCTGCTATCTGTGCTGTTGGTGGTTTCAGCTTATTCCAGTTTTCCAAACATCCATGTTTTCGGGCACGATGAGGTTCACTACAATACCTATTACAAACTGAAGCTGTTGCAGGATGCACGTTGGTTGAATTACCTCCTGCGCGACCTCCTGGCTGGAGTGGATGCTTCAGCATGGTTTCTGGTTTATATAGTCTCTCACCTGTTACTGATGTATCGGCTGGCACGGATTGCGGGAGTTTCTGTCGCTGTTTCATTCCTCGTTGCCGCCGTGGTGACCGTATCTCCGCCGGTAGTAGAACAGGGGCTTTGGCCAGCAACAGCTTTTCCCGCGATAGCGATTCTTATCGTCGCAGGGACATTCGTCCAGAAAGGGCTCGCGCCTTGGTTGACCTATCTGGTACTGGGGGTGCTGCTGTTCGGTACAATGCAGAATTACTACTTCCTCGCTCCCTTGCTGTTCTTGCGCCAATTATTTCCTGAGAATTGCTCGGGCAAGGTCGTGTGGAGGACGGTAGCTCGCCACATAGGCTGGTGGGTGCTGGGCGCATTAGTCGGTACTCTGGCCATGTCGTTTGCACTTCTCTTTCTGGCGGGGAACTTCGGGCCCGAGATCGGAGAGTGGAGGCAACCGCATCCGGTCAAGGACCTGGCTACGCTCTTGCAGAATCTAATTTATGTATCAAATTCCTGGTGGAGTAGCGTGCTGGCGATCTACGCAGCTTCGAAAGTGAATGGGATGATTTTGATGCTATTTTTGGGTGGGCTCCTGGCTGTGTCTTTTGGCAGTCTGAGAGCGTACACTCCTGTTCTCTTCATGCTGGCCATGGTTGCGTTTTCTTTTCACGCTTTTTCCTTGCCGCTGTCGCCGATCATATTGATGCGTAGTTTGATTGCGATTGTGGTTGCCGGTGTGTTGCTCTTGGCCCTGGTCTCTAGGTTAGGGGCGCTTGCTTCGATGCTGGTATCGCTGCTGCTGTTCTCCGTGGGATTAGGTTTCCAGGCGGAGGGGCGTTTCTTCTTGAATAAACAAGTTGAAAGTGTTGGTTTCATTTATGAAAAACTTGAGCAGTTGCTGCCAGCTCCAGCCGCTAATTATTCGTCGATCTCGATAGATGGCAGGATGCAGTCGCGTTCGCCTGTGGCTAGTGCTTTTAATAACGGATACTTGATGGCGTCGGTGGTAAAAGCTATTGGAGGGCGTAGCTATCTTGACTGTCGAGGTGGCTCGGGAGATGGGTGTTCCGTGCCGGAGGGGGCGCGAGTTGATAGCTCGGTGAGTGTGGAGGCGGGACGTCTTGATTTGTATGTTCTAGATAATAAGCGTGTCATCGTGCGTTTTAGTTCTGAATAACCGACGTCCCCCAAAGATTGAATAGGGCAACGGTTTGGAGTCCAATCCTCAATGACAAGGAGATTGGACGTGAAGAAGCGCTTTACCGAAGAACAGATCATTGGCTTCCTGCGTAAGGCTGAAGCAGGCATGCCCATCAAGGATCTTTGCCGCCGGCACGGCTTCAGCGAGGCCTCGTACTGCCGGTGGCGCAGCAAGTTCGGCGGTATGAGCGTGCCCGACGCCAAGCGGCTGAAGAACCTGGAGGCGGAGAACACGCGCCTGAAGAAGCTACTGGCTGAGCAGGTATTCGAGAGCTACGTGATCAAGGACGCATTGCGAAAAAAGTGATGACCGCACCAGCGCGCAGGCTGCTGGAGCCGAGCATGGTTGAGAAGGGGGTGAGCGAGCGACGAGGGCTGGCGGCAGCGCTCATGAGCGCCAGCGCGTTGCGATATGTGCCCAGACCCGACAACAACGTCGAGTTTCGTGAGCAGATTGCCGCTTTGGCGCACCGGCACAAACGCAACGGCGTAAGCATGATTCATCTGAAGCCGCGGCAAAAAGGGTTTGTTGTGAACTACAAGCGGGTGGAGCGCTTGTTCCAGGAACGTGGTCTACAAGTGCGCCGTAGGAAGCGCAAGAAGGTCGCAATGGGCGAACGTCAGCCGGAGATACGGCCGTCCGCTGCAAATGAAGTGTGGTCGATGGACTTCGTGTTTGATCGAACTGCTGAGGGTCTGGTGATCAAGTGTCTGACCATCGTCGACGATGTGACCCATGAGGCAGTTGCCATCGAAGTGGAGCGAGCCATATCGGGCCACGGGGTATCCAGGGTACTGGACAGGCTGGCAGTTCAGTGCGGCCTGCCGCGAGTCATCAGGGCGGAAAATGGCAAAGAATTTTGCGGAAAAGCGATGGTGGCTTGGGCTCACGACGAGGAAGTCGCCCTGCGCCTGATCGAGCCCGGGAAACCCAATCAGAACGCATATGTTGAGTCGTTCAACGGCCGGCTACGCGATGAATGCCTCAACGAACACTGGTTCCCAACACTGCTCTGTGCCCGTACCAGAATCGAAAGCTGGCGACGTGACTACAACGAAGAAAGACCCAAAAAAGCACTCGGCGGGATGACGCCTACCCAGTACGCCGCGTAGTTGGCGGCGAGGACAGATAAGATAAAAGCCGGACTCTAAACCCGACCTCTATTCAGGCCGGGTGGGAGCGTAGGTACAGGGCTGGTTTTTTTTCTATCCCGTGCTGTACATATGACAGCCTATGCGAGCTGGCCAATCATGAGATCGCTGTCTTTCACGCGATCCCAACGATTAGCGAGAGCGAACTCTCGCATCCACTTTGATTGCGTTGCCCAGGGGATGCTGCTGATTTAGTTGTTCATTCCATTTCGTGTGGCCGATAGCTGGCGATAATGTTCATACGCCGCAACCAGCATGTCTTCGTCGTTGCGACTAGGCTGCCATTCCAAAACATTGTGTGTCGGTGAGATATCAACCACGTAATTTACGTCGGCAATCTGATATTGCTCTCTGTGCAGCAAGGGCATGCCAAGTTTTTCAAGCATCGATAGCGTGAATTTCAATGGTGCGGCTGGGATCGGAATCACGAGCGACCGCGAGCCAATACGCTTGATCGTATTGCGCAGCAGGTCCTTTACCGCAGGTGCATCTCCGGAGCCCAGGCTCAATGCGACTTGTGGGAAGCCCTTATCCAAGGTGGCGACTATGGCGCTCACGACATCTTCTACTGCAATCATCTGGTAGCGGTTGCGGCCGCTACCGATGGTGGGGACGGGCAGGCCCAGATCCATCAGGCGAAACAGCTTGATCAATATCCCGAACCGGCCGGGGCCAACGATCATGCGTGGCCGGAGGATTGTGATAAGAAAACGGTTTTCCCGGGCTTGCTCGCACAGTTTCTCCGATGCAGCCTTGCTGCGACCATAGGGGCCAAGCGGATTGTGTCGATGCGTAGGAGGTACGGGTAGCTTTTCCGGCAGGCCGTAGACCATGTCCGTGCTCAAGTAAACAAGACGAGGCTGCTGCAGCTGTCGCATCCACTTCAGGACATTGTCGGTACCGGTGACGTTTACTTCGGCGAACCACTCGTCCTGTCCTTTGGACGGAACGTCATTGTGAAACTGTCGCGCCGCCAAGTGATATACGACGTCATCGCCGTTCAGCTGGACTTCGCCCAAGGCATGGGTATTCAGTATGTCCAGCTGATAGTGCTTTACTCTGCCTTCGAATTCGTTGGGCAGAGGGGCGATGTCGATGGTCTCCACCATAAGACCCCTGGCAAGTAGTGCGCGGACCAGGTAAGTGCCCGTGAAACCGCTGCCACCGATGACGATATGCTTAGTCATGATCAACCTCCGCGCGCAACCAGCGCGACTCCAACGCAGATAAGCGCAATTCCCGACAATTTCATGATGCTGACAGGCTCGCGGAAGAAGAAGTATGCCGCAGCGACGACAATCACGTAGCCGACGCTCAGGAAGGGGTATGCGAAGCTGACCTGAACCTTGGACAGTACGTACATCCACAGCACGATGCTTATCGCATAGCAGGAAAGGCCACTGAAGACCCACGGGTTGAAGAGGACGCGGAACGCATCTTGTACGAGCGTCATTACCCCTTGATCAGCGGTGATGCTTACTTGTGGCATGCCCTTGCGTAGAAACAACTGCGCGCTGGCATTCAGCGCCACGGAAAAAAGAATGATGGGAATGAATTTCAGATACATGCGAGTACCACGATCATTGGATTTGGAGGGGCGGGCCGGCATAGGTTGCGGCAATGACCACCACAAGGGCGACTGCACCGACAATCTGACTTGCGCGGTCGCGCGCTGCGAAAACAATTGGATCATCATGCATATGGCCGCGATGGGCGATCATCCAGGTCCTGCTGATCCAGTACAGCATTAGTGGGCACAGCAACCAAAGGAACTCGGGGCGGTGATATAGCTTCAGGCTCTCAGGACTGTTTATATAAAGAGCCAAAACCAGGATAGCTATGTACCCAGCAGAGGTTCCTAGTGACTGAAGCAAGGGAAGATCGGTTGTCGAATATCCGCGGCCCGACGCGCCCTTTTTGCCTGCAGTGAATCGCCCCGTCTTTCCCGGAGGCTCCAAACCTTGAGAGGATGGAGCCATGAGCAACAGATTGACGAGGTACGCACCCGAGGTGCGTGAGCGGGCGGTGCGGATGGT
>NZ_JBRREA010000058.1:0-25694 GCF_056759975.1 Stenotrophomonas sp. STEN031 | reverse complement strand
GGCGGGTGGGGGGGGGGGGTCCGCTTGCACAAAACACAAACAACGCTGGCCCGCCTCATGGGGCGGGTTTTTTTATTCCCTGTCGCGCGCCGCGGGGCGCGCCACCACAGATCACCAGATGCATCTGCCGGCTCCGCGGCTCGCATCGCTCCTACAAATCCAGCACTCGTCAGGCGCCGGCCATCCACTTCAGCATCAGGCCGGTCATGTAGGCGATCACCGTGCCGGTGGCATAACCCACTGTGCCCAGCAGCACACCCACCGGCGCCAGCGTGGGATGGAAGGCAGCGGCCACCACCGGCGCCGATGCCGCCGCGCCGATATTGCCCTGCGAACCAATCGCGAAGAAGAACAGCGGCGTGCGCAGCATCCGCCCCACCACGTACAGCAGGCCGATATGCACGCCCATCCAGATCACGCCCAGCAGGAACAGCCAGGGACGATCGGCCAGCGACAGCAGGTCCATCTGCATGCCGATGCAGGCAATCAGGAAGTACAGGAACAAGGTGCCGATCTTGGACGCGCCGGCCGCCTCCAGGTTGCGCGCACGGGTAAAGCTCAACAGCAGACCCGCAACGGTGGACAACATCACCACCCACACAAACGACGAATCCAATGAGGCCTTGCTGGCCCAGCTGACGTTCGCACCAAACCAGGCAGCCAGCGGTGTCGCCAATGCATGTGCCAGACCCACCACGCCCAGGCCGACGCCGACGATCACCATCAGGTCGGTCAGGCTGGGGTTGCGCGCGCTCTTGGCTTCGTACTCGGCGATGCGGCGCTTCATGTCGTCGATGGCCGAGGTATCAGCCCCACTTTTGGCATCAATCGCCTGCGAGCGGCCCGCCAACCACAACAGCACCGCCATCCACAGGCTGGCACAGGCCACGTCGACCACCGCGATCTGACCGAAGGTGGTGGCATCGACGTTGAAGGTCTCACGCATGGCGGCCATGTTGGCGCCACCACCGATCCAACTGCCGGCCAATGCCGCCATGCCGGCCCAGGTATCGCCGGCCACGGTTTCCGGATGGATGAACTTCATCACCTGGAACGACACCGCTGCACCCAGCACGATGCCGACGGTGCCGGTGACGAACATCACCAACAGCTTGGGCCCCAGTCGGGCGATGCCTTTCAGGTCGATGGAGAGGGTGAGCAGCACCAGCGCCGCCGGCAGCAGCACGTCGCGGGCGATCGGGTTGTAGAGCTTGGTGCCGTGGCCGTCGATCAGGCCGGTGGTGTTGTAGATGGCCGGGATGAAGTAGCACAGCAGCAGTGCAGGCACCCAGGCGAACACCTTCTTCCAGAAAGGTGTGGGGCCACTGGCCAGCCAGAAGATCAACGCCAGGGTGGCAGCGATCAGGCCGAGGCCGACGATGTCGTTGGTAATGAGGGCGGTACTGGGTTCGGTCGGCATAAGGCCTGTTCCTGTCGATCGAAGGGAAATAAAAACGCCACGTTGGTGACGTGGCGTGGGAGGGTGGAGCCTAGCATGGTGGTGGACAGGGGTCTTGTTCAGCGAGAGCAGCGCTGCGCGCCTCCCCTCTCCCCAACCCCTCTCCCGCAAGGGGAGAGGGGCTTCAAAGCTGCAGTTGCTGGCGCTCGCTTGGAATGAGCCCCTCTCCCCATGCGGGAGAGGGGTTGGGGAGAGGGGAAGCGCGCAGCGCGCTTGGAATCACCCCGCCCCTGCCATCGCCCGCAAGGTAATCCCGACCACGTAGGCCGCACCGGTACCCACCGCATAACCCAAGGTACCCAACAGCACACCCACCGGCGCCAAGGCCGGATGGAAGGCGGTCGCCAATACGGGCGCCGAGGCCGGGCCTCCGATATTGCTCTGCGAGGCAATGGCGAAATAGAAGAACGGCACCTTCAGCAACTTGCCCGCCAGCCACAGCAGCACGATATGCACGCCGATCCACAGCACGCCCAGCGCGAACAGCCAGGGCTTTTCCAGCAGGGCCAACAGATCCATCTGCATGCCGATGCAGGCGATCAGGAAGTACAGGAACATCGAGCCCCACTTCGACGCGCCGACGCCTTCCAGCTCGCGGGCGCGGGTAAAGCTCAAGCCAAGACCAATGAAGGTGGCCAACAACACCACCCAGACAAAGGGCTTGTCCATGCTCACCGAGCTGGACCAGCTGACATTGGCGGCAAACCAGTTGGCCAACGGACCGGCCAGGCCGTGCGACAGCGCCACCGCACCAAACGCGATGCCGGCCATCACCATCAAGTCGCCCAGCGCGGGAATGCGCGCATGTTGCGCCTGGTAATTGGCAACCCGGTCGCGCAGGTCATCCAGTGCCGTGGTGTCGGCACCACTGCGCTTGTCCATGGCCGGCGCGCGCGAGGCAAAGAAGATCAGCACCGCCATCCATACATAGCCCACGCCCACGTCCACCACCGCAAACTGGCCGAAGGTGGTGGCGTCGACTTCGAAGATTTCCTTCATCGCCAGCATGTTGGCACCGCCACCGATCCAGCTGCCGGCCAGCGCTGCCATGCCGCCCCAGGTGCTACCTGCCACGGTCTCCGGATGCAGCCAGGCCATCAGCTGGAAGGCCACCACCGCGCCCAGCATGATGCTCAGCACCGCCGCCACGTACATGGCCAGCATCTTCCAGCCCAGGCCGAGGATGCCCTTCAGGTCGATGGACAGCGTCAACAACACCAGCGCGGCTGGCAGGAATACATCACGCGCGATCGGGTTGTAGAGCTTGGTGGTTTCACCATCGATCAGGCCGAAGGTGTTGTACACACCCGGTATGAAGTAGCACAGCAACAACGCCGGCACGAAGCTGTAGAACTTCTTCAGCAGCGGGTTGCTGCTGCCCGACGTCCAGAAAATAACCCCCAGCGTGGCGGCGATCAGGCCGAACACGATGATGTCATTACTGATGAGTGCGCCTGTCGCGGCTGCCATCATCGTCTATCCCCTTGATGCGTGTATGCGGGCAAACCCCTTGCCCATGGATGGAACCTGCAGACACACCGCACCGGAACGGAGACAGCACTTGCGCAGGACGGAACACACTGGCGCATCCGTCGCCGCTCGCCAGCCCTCCAGGCCGGCGTCAAACACTTCCGCAACCGCCAGCATTCCGCTGGCCATCCAGCTCAGCGTCCAGTCACCACCGCCGCACGCTGCCTGGCGTATTCCTCATCGCTGATCAGGCCTTGCGCGCGCAGGTCTTCCAGCTGCTGCAGGCGCTTCTGCGCGCTTGCCACCGGGTTGCCGGGTGCCTTGGAAGAGCGCATCGCCAACCAGACGATCAGGCCAACCAGGCTGGCTGCAACGGCGAACAGAAACAGCAGGATCAACCAGTGCCAGATACTGAACATTCCCATCGCCCCCTCCATTACGACACCGCAGCGATGAGCACCCGATGGCACCGCCCGCTACAAGGAAGGGCGCGCCAATGGCACGCCCTTCCTCACCTGCTTACTGACCGATGTGCTGCTTCAACCAGCCATTGACCGTGTCATGCCACTGCACGCTGTTGTGCGGCTTCAGCACCCAGTGGTTCTCGTCCGGGAAGTACAGGAACTTGGACTCGATACCCTGCCGCTGCAGCGCGGTGAAGGTGGCCAGGCCCTGCTCCACCGGAATGCGGTAGTCCAGCTGGCCCTGCACCACCAGCATCGGCTTCTTCCAGTTGGCGACTTGGTTGACCGGGTTGAACTTCTCATAGTTCTGCGGGACGGCGTACGGGGTGCCGCCCTGCTCCCACTCGGTGAACCACAGCTCTTCGGTGGCATAGCCCATGGCGCGCTGGTCGAACACACCGTCGTGGTTCACCAGGCACTTCCACGGCTCGTTCCAGTTGCCGGCGATCCAGTTGACCATGAAACCGCCGTAGCTGGCGCCCAGCGCACAGGCCTTGTCGCCGTTGAGGAAGCTGTACTTCTGCTGCGCCGCAGCCCAGCCCTTCTGCAGGTCTTCCAGCGGGCGGTCGCCCCAATGCTGGCTGATCGCATCGGTGAAGGCCTGGCCATAACCGGTGGAGCCGTGGAAGTCGATCATCACCACCGCATAGCCCTGGCCGGCATAGGTCTGCGGGTTCCAGCGGTAGCTCCAGCCATTGCCGAAGCTGCCCTGCGGGCCGCCGTGGATCAGGAAGGCAACCGGGTACTTCTTGCCTTCCTGGTAGTTGTGCGGCTTGACCACGTAGCCGTGCACGGTCTCGTCGTTCCAGCCCTTGAACGAGAACTGCTCGAAGTCACCGAAGTTCACTCCCTCGAGCATTTCGCCGGCGCTCTGGGTGATGGCGCGCTGCGGTGCACCGGCAGCGGTGCTGCTGGTGAACACCTGGTCGCCGCTCTTCAGCGAATTACGGGTGAAAGCCAGCGCATCACCGGCAATATCGAAGGAGGAGATGCTGCCCTCGCCCACCAGCTTTGTCGGCTCGCCGCTGGCGATGTTCACTGCGAACAGCGGATGTTCGCCCATGTCCTGCGCGGTGGTGTAGATGGTCTGGCCATCGGCCGACAAGGTGATGCCATCGGCCGAACGGTCCCACTGCGCGGCGATCTCATTGACCTTGCCGCTGGCCACGTCCATCGCCATCAGGCCGAAGCGGTCAGCCTCGAAGCCCGGGCGCTTCATCGCGCGGTAGAACAGGGTCTTGCCGTCGGCGCTGAACACCGGGCCGGCGTCCCACGCGGGGTTGGCCGCGGTCAGGTTGACCGGTGCCTGCTTGCCGGCAGCGTCGAGCTTGTACAGGTCGAAGTTGGTCGACCACGGCTCCTGCTTGCCCTGCACGCGGATGCTGGCCACGACGGTCTTGCCATCCGGCGACCAGACGAAGTCTTCATTGCCGCCGAACGGCTTGGACGGTGCATCACCGGCCAGCGTCGCGCTGATCGCCGATGCGCCCTTCACCGCAGCCGCGCCGGCGGCCGGCAGCGGTGCGACGAACAAGGTGTTGCGGCGGCCGTCAGCCCAGGTATCCCAGTGGCGCACGAACATGCTGTCGTAGACCTGGCCGCTGCTCTTGCTGGCCTTGTCCTTGTCCAGGCGCTTGCTGGTGCAATCCAGGTCCGAGCCGCAGTCCTGGAACACGCCGGCGCTGAACAGCACGCGGTCGCCCTGCGGCGAGATGCGGTAGCTGTCCACGTCCAGGGCGAAGTCGGTGAGCTGGCGCGGCTCGCCGCCGGCCAGCGGCATCACGTACAGCTGCTGGCTGCCGTTCTTGGCGCTGAGGAAGTAGACGTTCTGGCCCTCGATCGAGGCCGAATTGACGTTCCAGCCGGCCGGGGTCAGCTGCTTCGGCGGTGCCATGTCGCGGGTGCGCAGGTCACGGATCCACAGGCTGTTGCTGGCCTTGAGGTCGGCATCGACGATGCGCTTGGCAAACACCACCTGCGCGCCATTGGCGCTGAGCAACGGCGCGGAGGCGCGGTCCAGCTTGACCATGTCGCGGACTTCAAAACCGCGCGCACTGGCCAGCGACGGCAAGGCGGCCAGCAGGCACAGCGGCAACAGGGCGTGACGAAGCTTCATGGGCAACTCCCAGGCAAAGACAAACCCCGATGGTAGGCGTCCAGCCCACCCCACTGCAAAGGCTTGAAGTCATGGCCCGACAACCGCCGCAAACAGCAAAGCCGCCCAAGGGCGGCTTTGCTTTGAGCCCCCTCCCTTTGGCCGCAGGCCAAGGGGAGGGTTGGGGAGGGGTGCTTTGGCTTTGGCTTTGGCTTTGGCTTTGGCTTTGGCTTTGGCTCTAAAGCTTCAAGCCCACAGCCAAGTTGAAATCAAAAGCTCCCCCATCCGCCCTTCGGGCACCCCCGCCTTCGCGGGGGGCACGCCCTTTGTCCCCCCCGCAAGCGGGAGAAGGGAAAAACAGCAAAGCCGCCCAAGGGCGGCTTTGGCTTGAGCCCCCTCCCTTTGGCCGCAGGCCAAGGGGAGGGTTGGGGAGGGGTGCTTTGGCTTTGGCTTTGGCTTTGGCTTTGGCTTCAAGCCTCAGCCCACCCACAAATCAAAAGCTCCCCCCATCCGCCCCTGCGGGGCACCTTCCCCCCGCAGGCGGGAGAAGGAAAGGCCGTGCGGTCCGTCGAGTTCCAGCCCTTAAGCCTTCGCCGCCGGCTCGCCCTTCTTGCCGATGCGGTACAGCAGCAGGCCAACCAGGAACAGCACGAACAGGCCTACCCAGGCCGACAGCGTCGCCCAGGTATCGGCAAAGCCGCCCAGCGGCAGCGCCAGGATGTCGCCCTGCCCGCTCACCACGATCGGCACGGCGATAGCGATACCCATCAGCGCCTCACCGGTGATCAAGCCGGCAGCGAACAGCACGCCCGGACGGTGCACGCGGTCGCGGCCTTCTTCATCGTCGGCACGCAGCTTGTGGAAGCGCTCGACCAGATGGGCCAGCAGGCCGCCCAGGAAGATCGGCACCATCAGCTCCAGCGGCAGGTAGATACCGATGGCAGCGGCCAGCACCGGCACGCGGAAACGCTTGCCGGTCTTCTTCAACCACTCGTCAACGGCAATGATCACCGCGCCAACGCCCGCGCCCAGCGCGATCATCGTCCACGGCAGTTCGCCGCCAAACAGGCCACGGGCCACCGAGGCCATCAGGTTGGCCTGCGGTGCGGCCAGCGAGTTCGGGTGCTCGGCGGTCGGCGCGCCGATGCCGTAGGCATGGGCCAGCAGGTTCAGCACCGGCGCCATGATCAGGGCGCAGGAGAATGCGCCGATACCCAGCATCAGCTGCTGCTTCCACGGCGTGGCGCCGACCAGATAACCCGCCTTGAGGTCCTGCAGGTTGTCACCGCCAACGGCTGCCGCACAACACACCACCGCACCGATCATGATCGCGGCCACCGCGCCCAGCGGAGCACCGCCGACACCAACCGGAATCAGGCCGTCCTTGCCCAGCAGCAGCACCAGCACCACCGAGGCGAACAGGATGGTGGAAATGGTGATGCCCGAAACCGGGTTGTTGGACGAACCAATCAGGCCGGCCAGGTAGGCCGACACCGACACGAACAGGAAGCCGGCGACGATCATGATGATGGTCATCGGGATCGACACGTGCCATTGGCCGACGATGGCCTGGTACAGGCCCAGCAGCGGCAGGGTGAAGGCGATCAGCGCGATCAACATCCACTTCATCGGCAGGTCGCGCTCGGTCTCGGCCAGGGCCGGGCCACTGCTCTTGCGCGCAGCGGCAAAACCGCTCTTGACGCCATTGAGCAGCGACTTGCGCAGCGAGAACAGCGTCCAGACGCCGCCGATCAGCATGGCGCCCACGCCCAGGTAGCGGATCTGCGAACCCCAGATGGCAAAGGCCGCATCGGCGGCCGGGGCGTTGGCGATGGACGCCGCCAGCTCCGGGTTGGTGCCCATGAAGAACGCCTGGTACAGCGGAATGGCGATATGCCAGGACAGGATGGAGCCGGACAGCACCACGATGCCGACGTTCAGGCCGACGATGTAACCCACGCCCAGCAGCGCCGGCGACAGGTTGGTGCCGATGAAGGCGGTGACCTTGGAACTGCCCACATAGGCGGCCTGCGCCCAGGCGTCCGGGAAGATGCGCAGGCCCGAGGCCGCCGCCAACTTCACCAGGCCGCCGATGGCGGCCGAAATACCGAGGATCTTCATGCCCGGGCCCGGGTTTTCACCGGCCTTGAGCACTTCCGCGGCGGCCTTGCCTTCCGGGAAGGGAAGCGGATCTTCGACGATCATCGAGCGCCGCAGCGGCACCGAGAACAGCACGCCCAGCAGGCCGCCCAGGCCAGCGATACCCAGCACCCACCAGTACTTGAAGTCCGGCCAATAACCCATGATCACCAGCGCCGGGATCGTGAAGATCACGCCGGCGGCAATCGACGAACCGGCCGAAGCACCGGTCTGGACGATGTTGTTTTCAAGGATGGTGCCGCCACCAAGCAGACGCAGCACGCCCATCGAAACGACGGCGGCCGGAATGGCGGTAGCGATGGTCAAGCCTGCGAACAGGCCCAGGTAAGCATTGGCGGCGGACAGCACCACAGCCAGCACGACGGCAAGAACCACCGCGCGGAATGTGAGCTGCGCAGGCGCAGCGTTGTTCATGGAAAGCCCTTGGATGGCAAAAAACCCTCGCCACGCTAACGCCCGCTTAACGGCAAGTCCAGTCGCGACGCCGCACGGCCCCCGCTGCGGCACAGCCAGCGCCCTGATTCAGCACAGCCTGACAAGGGTTTTGCCGGATGCTGCGCTGCGGGCGATGCGGCGCCGACAGCACGCCTATACTCGCGGCCTTCGATTTTGACGGTTGCCCATGTCCACATCCTCCCTGCCGGCGACCGGTACCGACGACTTCCTCGGCCACCCCAAGGGTGTCTACGTCTGCTTCTTCACCGAGATGTGGGAGCGCTTCTCCTTCTATGGCATGAAGGCCTTGCTGCTGCTGTACCTGACCAAGTACCACTTGTTCGGCGACAAGGCCGGGCTGGACCTGCTCGGTGCCTACGGTGGCCTGGTCTACTGCATCCCGGTGTTCGGCGGCCTGCTGGCCGACCGCTGGCTGGGCATGCGCAAGGCGGTCGTGTTTGGCGGCATCCTGCTGGTGCTCGGCCATGCCGGCATGGCCTTCGAGGGCCACGCCGCCCATCGCGTCGCCGGTGAAGTGGTACGCGACGAAGCCGCGCTGTCGGTCACCTACCTGTCGCTGGCGCTGATCATCATGGGCGTGGGCTTCCTCAAGCCCAACATCTCCACCATCGTCGGCAAGCTCTACCCGGAGAACGATCCCCGCCGCGACTCGGGCTTCTCGCTGTTCTACGCCGGCATCAACCTGGGGGCGCTGTTCGCCTCGCTGGTCTGCGGCTTCCTCGGCGAAGCCTATGGCTGGAAGTACGGTTTCGGTGCCGCCGGCATCGGTATGCTGGTGGGCCTGGCAATGTTCCTGTGGGGCCAGAAGTACCTGCAAGGTCACGCCGAGCCGGCGCAACCGGCAACCCTGCGTGAGCGTGTTCTTGGCATCCGCCGCGAATGGCTGATCTACGGCGTCGCCATCGTCGGCATCGTTCCGGTCGCGGCGTTGATGTGGGCAGCAGCCAACGGTGCGTTCGCACTCGGCGGCGAAATCAGCCTGGCGCTGATGCTGATGATCGTGGTGCTGGGCGGCGTGCTGCTGTGGTTTGCCTGGTTCACCGGCACCCAATGCACGCCGGTGCAGCGCCAGCAGATGATCGCGCTGATGGTGCTGATCTTCATGGCACTGGTGTTCTTCACCCTGTACGAGCAGACCTACGGCTCCTGGGTCACATTCACCGACCGTCTGTTGACCAAGGACCTGGTGCCGTCACTGGTGATCCGCGAAGGCACGCCGCTGCCGTGGTCCATCGTTTCCCTGCTGTTGGCGCCACTGGGTTTCGTGGTGGCCGCGCGCCTGTCCGACCGCAACCCCGCCTCCGCCGCACCGCGCCTGCTGTTTGCGGTAGTCGTTGCCGCCATGCTGGTGATGCTGGTCCGTGACTGCCTGGTACTGCCGCAGACCGCGGGCTCGCTGACCTATCTGGGCGCGCTGTTCCTGGTGCTGCTGGCGCCGCTGTTTGCCGCCCTGTGGGCATGGCTGGACAAGCGCAGGCTGGATCCGTCCAAGCCACTCAAGTCATCGTTCGGGCTGGTGTTCGGCGCATTGTCGTTCGTCCCGCTTGCGCTGGCCGCGCAACAGGTGGGTGCGACCGGCGAGATGGCCAGCGTGTGGTGGCTGGTGCTGGCCTACCTGATCCTGGAAATCGGCGAGATGTGCCTGTCACCGGTGGGCCTGTCGGCGGTTACCCAGCTGGCCGCACCGCGCGTGGTCAGCCTGATGATGGGCACCTGGTTCCTGGCCACCGCCTTCTCCGAAACGCTCGCCGCACTGTTCGGCAAGCTGGCCGCCATCGACGTACCCGAAGGCGAAGTGATGAACATCGCCGAGGCCGCTGGCCGCTACGAGCACCTGTTCTGGCTGCTGATGTGGATAGGCCTGGGCTGTGCGGCAGTAGCCGTGCTGGCCTCGCCTTTGCTGAAACGGATGATGCACGGCGTCCGCTAACCCCTGCTTTTGTAGGAGCGGCGTAAGCCACGAAGCCAGTACTGCCTGCGCGCCGGCAATATCCACAACCTGACACAGCATCAGCTTCGCGGTTTACACCGCTCCCACAAGCTTATCTTCAGCACGTGCGTGGCCGGTTGTGGGAGCGGCGTCAGCCGCGAAGCTCGCACCGCTTGCGTGGCAGCAACATCCACAACCTGACACAGCATCAGCTTCGCGGTTTACACCGCTCCCACAAAAACTCAGGGCCAACGCCCGCAACGCGATCAGGTGGCTACTTCGCCTTCTCTCCACCCAGATGCTGCGACAGGAAGCCCAGCAACCTGCCGTAATACTCGCGCTGATGCGGCTCGGTATAGAAGCCATGCCCTTCGGTACTGAAGTACAAAGACTCAACCGGTACGCCAGCCCTCTTCAACGCCACCTCCATCATCCGCGTGTGCTCGATCGGCGCGATCTCGTCCTCACCACCGGCCGCAAGAAACACCGGAACCTTGATCCGATCCGCAAAACGATTCGGTGATGCAGCGGCCAGTGCGGCCTGATCCTCACCCACCCAATCCTTGGACCAATTGCCGAGACTACGAGCGGTGCGCGCATCCGCACGCTGCATCATTGGCAAGTCATAGACACCTACATAGCCGGCAGCACAGCGATAGAGCGAGGGCTCCTTTGCTGCACCCATTAGCGCAGCGTACGCGCCATAGCTGGCGCCATAAATGCAGATCTTTGTTGCATCAGCCAGTCCTTCGCGGATCGCCCAGCGGGTCGCATCGGTAAGATCGTCCTGCATCGTTCCGCCCCATTGCTGCGCGCCGGCGCGACGAAACTCCCAACCGTAGTTTCCCGAACCGCGATAGTTGACCTGCATGACCGTATAGCCTGCGGCAGCCAGCATCTGCGCATCACGGTCGTAGCGCCATGCGTCGAAGATCCCGTATGGCCCACCATGCGGCATCAGCACCATCGGCCGCTGGCCTGTGACACCACGTGACTTGGTAAGGTAACCATGGATCTTCAATCCATCGCGTGCAGCAAAGCTGAAGGGTTCAACCACGGCAGCTGCGTCCGGGTCGATCCAGCTGCCACTGGCCACCACAAAACTCAGTTTCTTGGCAGCCGAGTCATACAGGTAGAAATCGCCCGGATTACTGCCAGACCACACTCTCACCATCGACAACAGACCGTCCTTGGTACTGGAAGTGATCCGCAACGATTGCCCCGGAAATGCAGCTTCCAGACTACGGAACAAACGCGCCTCAGGCACACCGTCATCGAAGAACACACTGCGGTGGCGCCCATCCATTATCTGCGCGCCGACAGGCACACGCGTGCCGGTGCGGTAAATAATCGACCACGGGTCCGCTGCCTGGTCATGCAATACGATAGTACGGGCATTGGTGGAGGGATTCCACGCCACGATACTGTCTGGCCCCTTGCCCTCACCACGCACCTGCAGATAGGCCAAGGTGTTATCTGCCGAGAAGCCCAACGGCACCTCGATGCGGCCATTCGCCATCTGATCGTTGATCAATCGCCAGTCGGTGCCCGCCGCATCGCGGTAGTACAGCTTGCTGATATTGTCCGTACCCGAACCCAGCGCCAGACGCACCTCGCCGGTGTTATCCGTAACAAAGCTGGCGTTGCGCACTGGCGCCGTCGCGGCCACCACACGACGCCCGCTTTTTACATCCAGCCTCTCAGCACGGGTGAATGGCTCCATCGTGCCCAAAGGCCATGTCGATACCACCACATTCCGGTCATCTGCAGGCAAGCCATCAACCAGAAACGCGGCCACGCTCTCCACCTTTTTTGGCTGGATACGGGTACCTGGGCCATTGCCTTGTACGCGGAAACCAACCAACAACTCCGCCTCCCCGCCATCGGCGTTCATGGCATACAACTCGCCGGTCAAACGCGGCTCGTCCAATAGGCCAAATTTCTCGGCGATACCAATCAGCACTCGCTCGTCGTTTACCCAGTCGAAACTGTTCACATGCATATTGCGCTGCAGGACGAACGCGCCGGCTTTCTTGTTGCCCTCACGGGTGAAAATAACAAGCGCGGTTTTGTCTTCCAATGGAACGGTGGCCGCGTAGTACTTACCTGAAGGCGACAACTTGATGTCGTTGAAATCATCCTTGCGAATGAACTGCCCCAGATCCACAGCAGCCCAGCTGCTGGCCGAACAAAAAGACAGCACCAGAGCCATCCCCAGCTTCATCATCTGCATTTTGCCCCCATTGAACGGGCATCCGGCCCGCGTTGGGCGATTCTAGCCAGCTATTAGCTCGCTTTTCCATATGGAAAATACGCGGGAGCACTTCGGAGGATAGCGGGCTACACCCATGCTCGGCGAATAGACATCGTTACCAGAGAAAATCCGGCCCATACGACTTCATCACCCCATGCACGCCCCTGGAGTTCCGGGCTCTCCATCCATGCACGATCAAATCTGGCCCGTCGGCGCTCTATGCGCGACCAGCCGCAGCCGCAACCAAGCGATAGGCATCATGCAGCATGCCGACGAAGACCTGCCGCTGCCCTGCATCCAGCACCACCGATTCCCGAAACCGGTCAACAGAGCCAGCCCAGTCGTCCAGGGAATCATCGCTGTAGATCGCCTGATACGCATCCCATGCACCAGCAGACCGCAGGTATAGCGTTTGCGCGAACAGCTCCAGCGACTCCCCATTCGAGAGTTTCAGCGACCTGCTGGTCTGGGTGTGGCTGAGCACCTGCCGCAACACCGGGTCGTCATTGAGCTGCGATGCCCAGACATGACCATTCAGATGCTGGCGAACGAACTCCAGAATCCCGGCATGATCATCTGCAAGCCCCTTGGCATAGATGCCGTCAGGCAACCGCAGATGGCGCCCGTCGAACAGCCACTTGACCACCAGCGTAGCCGCAGGTTTCACCGTGTTATGCACGTTGGCCTGATCGAACTCGTGGTGCCCCATGAACTGGCGATCCTGCACGATGCTCACCTGGATTGTCTCCACCCGCTGCTTCCTGGGGCAGAACCAAAGCTTCAGCTCCACATCCGCACCCAGCGGCTTCTGAAACAGCTGCGTATCGGTATACGTGTCCACGTTCCCTTCGAAGAACGTCATGCACGCGTCAAAGCCGGCATCCGGCCCTACGAAACCATCCCAGAACCCAGCAGGCAACGCGACATTACCCTTCGGCTTGCGTGAGAACAGCAACACGGACTGCAGATGGCAGAGCAAGCCACCGCGCAGGCCGTCTACCGGCGGATAGAAACGGTCGTTGATGATGTCGAACCCGAAGTAGTACTCCATCTCATGGCGCTTGTCCTTCACGCTCCTGGTGCCCTGATTCGCGGTGACAGACATCGGCGGTTTTCCGATTCCAAGCTGTTCGAACCAATCCACGAGCTGCGGATCACTACCTTTGGTGCCAACAAGACTTACGAGATCAGAAACGTGCATGGTGTCTTCCGTGAGAGATGAGCCTGCGTGAATTGTGGCAGACGCAAGGCAGCCGGTGCGCTCATGGCAAAAGCACCTCGATGCCAAAGCCAAGCCGAGCAGAACGCCTTGGCTTTTGAATGTTTCAACACGCTGGAAGGCGGTGATGCAGCAAGCCAGAGTCCATCGGCTTTTTAAAAAAAAGAAGAACCCCCGCAAATGCGGGGCTCTTTAGGCTTTTTTATCACCAGTCAAGGTGAAGTGTTCGCTAGAACGGAATATCGTCGTCGGCGAAATCATCCATCGGCGGAGCGGACTGCTGCTGTGCCGGTGCCGGGCGCTGCTGCTGGCGCTGACCGCCGCCGTAGCCACCACCGCCGCCCTGGTCCTGGTTGCCATAACCGCCCTGGCCGCCACCCTGCTGCTGACGCGGGGCCGACTGACGCTGCGGACGATCACCGCCGTAGCCGCCGCCTTCACCACGGCCGCCTAGCATCTGCATTTCGTTGGCGACGATATCGGTGGTGTACTTTTCAACACCGTCCTGGCCGGTGTACTTGTCGTAGCGCAGTTCGCCTTCGACATAGACCGAGCTGCCCTTGCGCAGGTATTCACCGGCGATCTCGCCGAGCTTGCCGAAGAACACCACACGGTGCCACTCGGTACGCTCCTGCTGGTTGCCGTCACGGTCCTTGCGCACGCTGGTGGTAGCCAGGCTGATGCGGGTGATTGCCATGCCGGCCTGGGTGTACTTGGTGTCCGGGTCGTTGCCGAGGTTGCCGACGAGGATGACTTTATTGATGCCGCGGGCCATAGGTTCCTACTCTTCCGTTGGGGTCCACCCGCCGGATGCGGGCAATAGCCTACGTATTATATCTGTCCGGCGACAGATAGCAGCCAATCCTTGCAGCCCTTGCGGCGTAAGGCTTGCGCTGGCCACGCCGGGGTTGCCACCGGCCTGGACGAGGTCCGGAAGGTTCGTCCGCCAGCGCCGGAATCGCCCGGCTGGCGGGGCATACTGACCCCGGTCTGCCCGGTTTCGCCGACCTCATGGCATGATGCCGGACGTCGTTCAGATTGCTGGTCAAGATGGTCATCAAGGGCAAAGCCACCTCTTTGGATATCGCGCACATGGCCGGCGTTTCGCAGCCGACGGTGTCGCGAGCGCTGCGTGGCAGCCCGATGGTCAATGCCGAAACCCGCCAGCGCATCCTCGATATCGCCCGCCAGCTGAACTACAAGGTGGACAAGAACGCCTCCAGCCTGCGCTGCCAGCAGTCCGGCACGCTGGCCCTGCTGTTCTTCGAGGACCCGACCAATGATGACTCGCTGATCAACCCCTTCTTCCACTCGATGCTGGGCTCGATCACCCGTGCCTGCGCGCTGAAGGGCCGGGACCTGCTGGTGTCCTTCCAGCAGCTGTCCAGCGACTGGCATGCCGATTTCGAAGACAGCAACAAGGCCGACGGCATCATCCTGCTCGGCTATGGCGACTATCACGAGTCGGTTGAGCGGCTGCAGCGGCTGGTGGAGCAAGGCACCCACTTCGTGCGCTGGGGCGCGGCCTTGCCGGGCCAGCCTGGTGTATCGATCGGCAGCGACAACTTCCAAGGCGGCTTTGATATCAGCGCGCACCTGCTTGAGCAGGGCCGCCAGCGCATCGCGTTCCTCGGCCACGCATCCAGCCACTATCCCGAATTTGAGGAACGCTACCGCGGCCACGTTCAGGCGCTGGCTGCGCGCGGGCTGAAGGCAGATACCGGCATGCAGCACGATGCCATTACCACCGAGGAGTCAGGCCACGCTGCCTGCATCGCCCTGCTCGACAGCGGCAAGAATTTCGACGCGATCTGCGCGGCCAGCGACCTGATCGCCATCGGCGCGTTGCGGGCCCTGCGCGAGCGCGGTATACGCGTGCCACAGGATGTCGCAGTTACCGGCTTTGATGATATTCCGCTGGCGGCGTCGGTATCGCCGCCATTGACCACGGTGCAGCAGGATACCAAGCAGGCCGGGCAGCTGCTGGTGGACAAGCTGTTGAGCCTGATTGCCGGTGAGCCGGTGGAAGGCCTCACTATTCCGGTGAGGCTGGTGGTGCGGGAATCATCGCTCGGCGTCTGATTCACGCCGTAGCCCCTGTAGCCCGGGTAAGCGCAGCGCACCCGGGGAGCACAGAAGCAACAACATTCCGTCAGCCCTCAACTCCGTCGACACGCCGCCCCTCGGACGCAAGCCCCGGGTGCACTGCGCTTACCCGGGCTACGGTGTCTTCGCGTGCCTTGACCTAGCTGAAATCCTTGAGAATTTCGCCCACGCCTGACGGTGATATCTCGAAGCCCAGCGGCGTGCCCGGATTGATCACCACGCCGTAGCCACCGGGCACGCGGCGCAGCACCTCCAGCATCAGCATGCGGATGTTGTGCGGCGCCTGCTGCTGGTGGAAGCCAACCCGCGCCATGTCGGTGAACACCGCCACATGCAGCACACCCTGCTTATCGAACAGCAGCGGATCGAAACCACTGCCGTCAGGCGTGACCAGACTGCCGGTCAGCAGCACCACCTCGGAGGCGACGAAGGCCTGCATGAAGGCGCGGATCGGCAGTTTGCCGTCCATTGCCGTCTGCAACAGGGTTTCGATGGGGGTCTGCGGGGGGAGCTGGTTCATGGGTGCCGCCGGAAATGCCTGGGGGCGGATTGTAGCGGGTGAGGCTTTGCGCGTCGCAAAGGCTGGTAGCAGAGCAGAATCAAAAGCTACCCCTCCCCGGCCCTCCCCTTGCCTGCGGCAAAGGGAGGGGGGACAAGCAAGGCTTCCAGCTGCACGTGAACGGCCCCCTCCCTTTTGCGCAGCAAAGGGGAGGGTTGGGGAGGGGTGCTTTTGGCGCGGTGTTGGATTGCTCGAAGAGCCTTACCCTCACCCCAACCCCTCTCCCGCAGGGAGAGGGGCTAACGCAGGCTACTGCACCAGTCGTTTATCCCTCGCTTGCTGATCCGCCATGGCAGCGTCCAACTGCGCCTGCAGCTCCGGCTGCCTCACCTGCCCATCCAGCACAAACACCTTGACGCCATGCGCCGGCACTTCGGTCTTCAGCGAACGCTCCACCTTCAAGGAACCACCACCCAGCACATCGCGCCACTGCCCGGCCTGCAGGTAACGACTCACCTCGAACGAGCGTGCAGCGTCGCCCTTGTTCAGCAGCACCAGCGCCGTCTGCGCCGTGTCTCCATGCTGCAGCACGCGGTAGAAGACCGCCTCGTCGCCTTGCAGCCGCTCATTTACCTGCAGGCCGCGCTGCAACGCAGGCGTTGCTTCACGCAGTTTGGCGATGCGCTGCAGCGGCGCGAAGATCGGGCTTTGCACTGCTTCATTCACCCGCTGCTGGCCGAAGTAGGCACGGTTGCCCGCATGCTCGGCACGTCCGCGCATGAAGCCGGTTTCCGAACCGTAATAGAGCACCGGAATGCCGCGTGCGGTGAACAGCCAGTTATGCGCGTCGATGAAACCGGCATCGCTGGCATCCAGACGTGCCATGTCATGGTTGTCGTAGAAACTCATCAACGCATACGGATTGGCATACGGGCCACCGCTCAGATGCAGCGGTTCGGCCAGCGCTTCAAAGCCCTTCTGCTCCTTGCCGAACACTGAGGACATCGCACCGCGCAGCGGGAAGTCCAGCACGCTGACGTTGGCGTTCGCCGGCCAGGTGTGCTCGGCAATCTTCGCTGCGTCGTAGTCGAAGGCTTCGCCGAACATGAACATGCCCGGGTGCTCGGCGCGGATGCGGTTTACGAATTCATGCCACCACGGATGCGGCAGCCAGCCGATGGTGTCGATGCGCAGGGCGTCCACACCCTGCGCGGTCCACTGCAGGTAGGCACCCACCAGGTAATCCATCACTGCCGGATTGTGCTCATTGAAATCCGACAGCTCGGCCAGGTTGCCGTCGAAGATCGAACCCTTGCTGCCATCGACCGGGCCGATGTTGTTGTAGAACGCATGCAGCGAATTGTGCCTGGGATCAAGCTTGTCTGGCGCCAGGTTCTGATGGTCGGCAATCAGCTTGCCGTCCTTGTCGAAGATCTGGCCGAACTGCGGCTGCCGCTTGGGCATGGTCCAGGCCGGCGAGCCGTGGTTGCCGACGATATCCAGCACCACTTTCAGCTTGGCGTCGTGCAGGCCTTTCGTCAGGCCTGCGAAATCCAGGTCTGCGCTGGGCAGATGCTCATCCAGCTTGTAGAAATTTATACCCCAATAACCGTGATAGCCGGTCTTGCCGCGGTCAGTCAGGGTGCTGGTGCAGCTGATTGGCTTGCTGCCGGTGAAGGCCTGATCGGGGTTGTCGATGATCGGCGTGATCCATACCGCGCCAAAGCCGAGCTGGCGGATGTAGTCGGCGTTGTTCAACACGCCTTTGAAGTCACCGCCGAGGTAGCCGATGTTGCCGTCGATCTTGTCCGGGCACGGCACCGGAATATCGAAGGTGCGGTGTTCGCCGCCCTGGTCGCGGTGGTCGTTGCTGGTATCACCATTGACGAAGCGGTCAGTGACCACGAAGTACACCGCATCACTGGCGAAGGGCTCGGTGGTACCGATGTAATCCGGCCGGCTACCGGCCAAGGCCGAGCCTGCCATCACTGCAAGTCCAACCGCTGCTGCCAAACGACTACGCATCACACCACCTCCTGTTGCGACGGAACCCGCAGCACGCACAAGCCGGCCACGAACAAACTGCAGCCGCCCAGCACCAGCACGTGGATGGGATCGCCACCCAACCAGTTGCGCAGGGCAAAGCCCAAGGCACTGGCGGCAACCAGCTGCGGGATCACGATGAAGAAATTGAAGATGCCCATGTAGACACCCATCTTCGCCGCCGGCACGCTGTCCGACAGCAGTGCGTACGGCAGCGACAGGATCGAGGCCCAGGCAAAGCCGACGCCGACCATCGACAGCAGCAGCCAATGTGGGTCCTTGATCAGCATCAGCGAGATCAGGCCCAGCCCGCCCAGCCACAGATTGACCAGATGGCTCCAGCGCAGGCCAATGGCTCGCACCATCAGCGGGATGACCAACGCCGCCACGGCGGCGAAGCCGTTGTAGGCACCGAACAACACACCTACCCAGTTCGCGCCTTCGTTGTAGGCCGCAGACTGCGTGTCGGTGGAACCGAAGTGCGTGCCAGCCACCGCTGCGGTGGTGTATATCCACATCGCAAACAACGCGAACCAGGAGAAGAACTGCACCCAAGCCAAGCGCCGCATCGTGCCCGGCATGCTGCGCAGGTCGTCGACGATGGTGGCCAGCATATGCGTGCCGGGCAGCACCCGTGCCACGCCGAGCAGCAGGCCGTAGCTGGCGCACAGGCCGGCCAGCACGTAGAGCATGCGGTCGCCTTGGCGCCAGGCGATCAACACTGCCAGCAACACACCAAGACCGAGCCACAGGCCAATCTGGCTCCACTGCGGCAAGCCGCCGACGCGTTGCGTCGAATGCACAGCGGACGGCTCTGCATCATCGAAGCCGGCCAGCTCGGCCGGCGAATACTCGCGCGTGCTGAACACCGTCCAGCTCATTGCCAGCAGCAACACCCCGGCGCCGAAGTAGAAGGCATAGCGCACGGTATCCGGTACTTCACCCGGTCCCGCCGTATTGGCCACACCGAAGTGGGCAAGGATGAAGGGCAAGAAACTGGCCACCACCGCGCCCACGCCGATGAAAAAGCTCTGCATCGAGAAGCCGGCCGGGCGCTGCTTGGGCGACAACTGATCACCGACGAAGGCACGGAACGGCTCCATCGAGATATTGATCGAGGCATCCAGCACCCACAGCGTGCCCGCCGCGATCCACAGCGTGGGCGAGTTCGGCATCACCAGCAGGGCGAGCGTGGTCAGTACCGCGCCGATCATGAAGTAGGGACGGCGACGGCCCCAGCGTGTCCAGGTGCGGTCGGACAGATAGCCGATCACCGGCTGCACCAGCAGGCCGGTCAGTGGCGCGGCGATCCACAGCCCCGGCACCGCATCCATCGGCGCGCCCAGCGTTTCAAAGATGCGGCTGGCATTGGCGTTCTGCAGCGCGAAGCCGAACTGGATACCCAGGAAGCCGAAACACATGTTCCAGATCTGCCAGAACGACAGCTGCGGTTTGCTATTCATCAAGCGCTTCCCCCCTCCGGGAATCACGGATGCGATGTTGGGCGCGGATGCGCTGCGGCCATGGTAGAGGGCGCACCTGTGATCTGCACCGCTGTTGCATACGTATTCAATGCGGCATTGCGCCCACAGCGGCCCCGGCCGGGGAATAGTGGCGCCACGCGCCACCCCGCTGGGCCGGCGCGCCGACCAGAACCCGGAGTTGAGACCCGCATGGCCGATACACGCCCCACCCCTGCCCGCCTATCGCTGAAGGCCGCGTTCGCGCTGCTGCTGATCAGTTGCCTGCCGGCCCACGCCGCCGATCTGGCGCGCGTCACCTCACCCGACAAGCACCTGGTGGTGATTGTCGAATCCCAGCACGAAGGCCGCCCTTCCTACCGGGTGGAGCGCAATGGCGAGGCGGTGATCGCGCCGTCTCGGCTGGGCATGCTGCTCGGTGACGGCCGCCTGGAGCGCAATGTCGCGCTTACCGGGCAGTCGCAACGCAGCTTCGATGAAACCTGGGAGCAGCCCTGGGGCGAGCGCCGCCTGACACGCAACCACTACAACGAACTGCGCGCCAGCTTCACCGAGAAGCCCGGCGCCGGCCGCAACTACGAGCGCCGTTTTGACGTGGTGTTCCGCGTCCATGACGACGGCATCGGCTTCCGCTACGAGTTCCCACAGCAGGCCGGCATGAAGCAGGCGCAGATCCACGCCGAGCTGACCGAGTTCGCGCTGGCGCGCCCGGCCACCGCCTGGTGGATTCCCGCCTTCGAGTGGAACCGCGAGGAATACCTGTACCACCAGACCCCGTTGAAGGAAGTCGGCACCGCGCAGACCCCATTGACCCTGCGCAGCGACAACGGCCTGCATATCTCCATCCACGAAGCCGCGCTGGTGGACTACGCCGGCATGAACCTGGCCCGTGGTGATGGCGACATCCTGCGCGCGACGCTGACCCCGTCCAGCAGCGGCGCGCCGGTGGTGCGCGCCCTGCCCTTCAACACCCCGTGGCGCACCATCACCATCGGCGAGAAGGCCGGCGATCTGGCCGAATCCAGCCTCATCCTCAACCTCAACGAGCCCAACGCCATCGGCGATGTGAGCTGGTTCAAGCCAGCCAAATATGCCGGCGTGTGGTGGTCGCTGCACCTGGAGACCGAAACCTGGGCGACCGGCCCCAAGCACGGCGCCACCACCAAAAACACCCGCCGCTACATCGACTTCGCCGCCGCCAATGGCTTCCGTGGCGTGCTGGTGGAAGGCTGGAACATCGGCTGGGACGGCGACTGGTTCGCCAACGGTGAGGCCTTCGACTTCACCCGCGCCACCCCGGATTTCGACCTGCCGGGCCTTGCCAGCTACGCCGCCGGCAAGGGTGTGCACCTGATCGGCCACCATGAAACCGCCTGCGCGGTCAGCCACTACGAACGCCAGTTGCCTGCAGCGCTGGACCTGTATGCGCACAACGGCGTGGATGTGGTCAAGACCGGCTATGTCTGCGACGCAGGTGACATCCACCGCCAGGATCAGGTCGATGGCCCGATCACCCGCGAATGGCATGAAGGCCAGTGGATGAGCAACCACAACCTGCGCGTGCTGCAGCAGGCCGCGGCCAAGCACATCGCGATCAACTCGCACGAGCCGATCAAGGACACCGGCCTGCGCCGCACCTACCCGAACTGGGTATCGCGCGAAGGCGCCCGCGGCATGGAATTCAACGCCTGGGGCAACCCGCCCAACCCGCCGGGCCATGAAGCCACGCTGGTGTTCACCCGCATGCTGGGCGGGCCGATGGATTACACCCCCGGCATCGTCAGCCTGAAGGGCCGCAACGGCCTGGCCCTGCGCAGCACCCTGGCCAAGCAGCTGGCCCTGTACGTGGTGCTGTACAGCCCGGTGCAGATGGTCGCCGATCTGCCCGAACACTACGCCCAGCACCCGGACGCCTTCCAGTTCATCAAGGACGTGGCGGTGGATTGGGAGGAAAGCCATGTCCTCAACGGCGAAGTTGGCCAATACGTGACGTTTGCACGCAAGGCGCGTGGCAGCGAGGAATGGTTTGTCGGCAGCGTTGGCAGCGAGAAGCCGCAGTCGCTGGATGTGGCCTTGTCGTTCCTGACCCCAGGCAAGCGTTACCGCGCGGAGATCTACCGCGATGGTGACGGCGCCAACTGGGAGACGGCACCGTTTGCGTTTGCTCGTGAGACGCGGGTGGTGGGTAGTGGCGACCGAATCAAGCTGCAGCTGGCGGCTGGTGGCGGTGCTGCTGTGCGCTTTGTGCCGGTGGAGTGAGGGCTGGACGGCCTGAACCCCAAGGCTTTGGGCTTTGGGCTTTGGACGTCTGGCTTTTGGCTTTTGCTCTACAGCCGTCATTCCCGCGCAGGCGGGAATCGCTCTTGGCTCTTGGCTCTTTGCCCTTGATTCTCGTTCTTTCACTTCGACGCGCAAATCAAGAGCCAGAGCGATTCCCGCCTGCGCGGGAATGACGGCATGAACCAAAGCCACAACCGATGCCACAGCCACAGCGATTCCCGCCTTCGCGGAAACGACGGCGTGATGGCAGAACCGTCGCCGAAAGCGTTTTCAGACCTATCTGCCGCCGCAAAGCCCCATTGAATACGTATGCAGCCCAGCACCACGGGCTTGCCCGCTGATTACCATGCGAGTCAGTCGCAAGCAGCGAAAAAAACAGCGACGCATCCCCCACACCAAGACGGGGGAGCACAGAACACAACCAACCGACATCACCTGGGAGAGGGGAGTATGTTGAACACCAAGCGCAACCTGCTGAGCGTTGCACTGGCCTCAGCCATCACACTGACAGCCGCCAGCGCACACGCACAGACGGCCGAAGAACAAGCCAAGGCCAAGGCCGAAGCCGAAGCCACCAATCTGGACACCGTCACCGTCACCGGCATCCGCCGCGGCATCGAGAGCGCGATCTCGGTCAAGCGCGACTCGACCTCGATCGTGGAAGCCATCTCGGCCGAAGACATCGGCAAGCTGCCGGACGTGAGCATCGCCGAATCCATCGCCCGCCTGCCCGGCCTGGCCGCCCAGCGCGTTGCCGGCCGTGCCCAGGTGATCAGCGTGCGCGGCCTGTCGCCGGACTTCGCCACCACCCTGCTCAACGGCCGCGAAGTGGTCAGCACCGGCGACAACCGTAGCGTCGAGTTCGACCAGTACCCGTCTGAGCTGATCAGCGGCGTGACCGTGTACAAGACCCCGGATTCCGGCTTGGTCGGCCAGGGTCTGTCCGGCACCCTGGACCTGCAGACCGTGCGCCCGCTCAGCTATAACGAGCGCGTCATCGCACTCAGCGGCCGCTACCAGAAGAACTCGCTGGGCGAAGCCGCTGGCGAAGACCCGTATGGCAGCCGCGCCAACTTCAGCTACGTCGACAAGTTCGCCGACAACACCATTGGCCTGGCCATTGGCTACTCCCATTCGGAGATGTCCAAGCAGGAAAACCAGGTAGGTCTCTATGAACCTTGGCAGGCGCTGGGCGGCGATGACTGGCGCCCGGGCGTCCCCGGCGGTACCTACTATTCCGATGGCATCAAGGCACTGCGCCGTACCGGCCACGCCAAGCGTGACGGCGTCATGGCGACCCTGCAGTTCCGGCCCAACAACAGCTGGACCAGCACGCTGGACACCTTCTACACCAAGGCCAAGGAATACGACACCGCCAACCAGATCGAAATCCATCTGGGTGGCTACAACGGCGGCTATGACCCGCTCAACCTGACCGACGTGGTGGTCGGCAGCAACGGTAGCTTCGAGAGTGGTGTTGCGCACAATGTCTACCCACTTGTGCGCGGCATGTACAACCACCGCGAGGACAGCATCAAGGCCATCGGCTGGAACAACGAGTTCAACTTCGGTGATGTGCGCGTGGTTGCCGACGTGAGCTGGTCCAAGGCCGAACGTGACGAGCTGAACCTGGAAAACAACCTGCAGCTGCTGCCGGCACCCATGCTTGATTCGGTGAAACTGAACTTCGCCGGCGGCAGCTTCCCGAAGTTCACCCCGGGCCTGGATTACTCGGACTACAGCAAGCTCTACCTGACCAATACCATCTACGGTTCGGGCTATGGCAAGACCCCGCATGTGGACGATGAGCTGAAGGGATTCAAGCTGGCCGCCACCTTCCCGGTGCCGGAGGGCTTCACCTGGTTCTCCGACTTCGACGTCGGCGTGAACTACGCCGACCGCAGCAAGAACAAGACCCAGGCCGAAGGCAACATCAACCTGGGTGCACAGGGCGACACCAGCATCGCCGCCGACCTGCAGTACAAGCCGGTCAACCTGGGCTTTGCCGGCGCCGGCTACATCCCGGCCTGGAACGTGCCTGCTGCGGTTGGCCGCTACATGGTGTTCAACCCGACCACCACCGAGAGCTACCTGATTCCGAAGCAGTGGACGGTGGACGAGAAGATCACCACCACCTTCCTGCGCGCCAACATCAGCACGCAGATCGGCTCGATCCCGGTACGCGGCAATGTCGGCATCCAGGCCCAGCACGTTGATCAGTCATCGCACTCCAACTACTGGGATGGCTCGCAGGCGGTTGGCAGCCAGGTGATTCCGATCAACGAAGGCAAGAAGTACCTCGACTTCCTGCCGAGCCTGAACCTGGCCTTTGAACTGCCAGCCGAAAACACCGTGCGCTTCGCCTTGGCCCGCCAGGTAGCACGCCCACGCGTCGATGAAATGCGCGCCTCGATGGAGTTCGGCGTCGACACCAACAATGGCACGCCGGGTGCCAGCGGCGGCAACCCCAACCTGGATCCGTGGGTGGCCAACGCGGTGGACCTGTCGTGGGAGAAGTACTTCGGCAACAAGGCATATGTTGCTGCGGCGTTCTTTTACAAGGACCTGAAGACCTACGTCTTCACCGAAAAGCGCGATGGCTACGACTTCACCGACCAGGTAGACGCATGGCTGCTGGCCAACGGCGTCAGCCTGCCGCCGGGCATTGTTGTCGACAAGACCGGTACCTATACCGCACCGTTCAACGGCAAGGGTGGCAGCCTGCGTGGCCTGGAACTGACCGCATCACTGCCGCTGGATCTGTTCTCCGACGCACTGCGCGGCTTTGGCGTGGTGGCAAGCGCTGGCTTCAATGACAGCAACATCACCATCCCGCCGGATCCGGCAACCGTTTCCAGTGTTGGCAGCGATCCGATCATGCTGCCGGGTCTGTCCAAGCGCGTTTACAACTTCACTGCCTACTACGAGAACAACGGCTTTGAAGTGCGCCTGAACCAGCGCAAGCGCTCGGACTTCATCGGCGAGATCGGCAACTTCAACGGCGCCCGTACCCTGCGTTATGTCAAGGGTGAGGACGTGCTGGATGCCCAGCTGGGTTACAGCTTCGGCGACGGCACGATGTTCAAGGGCCTGAGCCTGTTCCTGCAGGCCAGCAACCTGACCAACTCCAAGTACGAAACCTATGCCGGCACCAAGGATAGGCCGCTGGAAACCGTGGAATGGGGCCGCACCTACCAGGTGGGTGTGAACTACAAGTTCTGATTGGTTCTGGTTGGAAGTGCTTTGGGGGCCCGCTGCTTTTGCAGCGGGCCTTTTGCATTGTGAACAGCCCTGGTGTTTTCCGTATTCCAGAAGGAAGTTTGCTGAAGTTTGTTGCAGCCAAAGCATTTGCCGACTTGCTGTTGGTGCTGTGGCTGTGGCTGTGGCTGTGGCTATTGCTGCTATTTCTGTTGCTGTTGCTGTTGGTGCTGTTGTTGAAGTTAGCCGTCATTCCCGCGCAGGCGGGAATCGCTCTAGCTCTTGGCTCTTGGCTCTCGGCTCTAGGCTATTGGCTGTTGGCTATTGGCTGTTGGCTGTTGGGTTTTGGCTTTTGGCTTTTGGCTTTTGGCTCTAAGATTTCCCTTCTCCCGCCTGGGGGGGAAGGTGCCCGTAGGGCGGATGGGGGGAGCTCTGACTCTGGCTCTGGTTTTGGACTCTAGCCTGCTCTTCGAAGCGCCCTCCCCCCAACCCCGCACCCCCACGCGGGAGAGGGGGGGGGGCCAGCGCCCGAGCCAAAAACAAAAGCAAAAAACAAAATACAAAAACCAAAATACAAAAA
>NZ_JBRREA010000057.1:0-26073 GCF_056759975.1 Stenotrophomonas sp. STEN031 | reverse complement strand
GCCATGCTCGGCAAGAGGCGTTACCAATAGAGGCCCCATGCCGAGCATGGCTCGGCACTACAGGTGAAGCGTTCGGGATTTCTGGGCAGGCCCCATGCCGAGCATGGCTCGGCACTGCAGGTGAAGCGTTCGGGATTTCTGGGCAGGCCCCATGCCGAGCATGGCTCGGCACTACAGGTGAAGCATTTGGGATTTCTGGGTAGGCCCCTGCCGAGCATGGCTCGGCACTACAGGTGAAGCGTCAGCGCTTGCAGTGGCGCTTGCCCAGGTCGCGGGCCAGAACCCAGACGACCAGCAGGTTGACTGCCAGCAGCAGCCAGGAGGCCCAGCCGGGGTGTTTGACGATGGCGTAGAAGTCCAGCGGCAGGTAGAGCGCGGCGGAAATACAGCCCAGCCAGGACGCCCAGGCCTTGGCGCGCCACAGGCCCCAGGCCTCGAGCGCGCGCAGCAACCCGTAGCCGACCAGAACGGCCGCACCCAGGTGCACGGTATCGGGAGTGATCATGCCCAGCAGCGAGGAGAACGCGCCGTTCTCGGGGTCACCGCCGACGCGGTGGATCAGGGCATTGATGATGTTGCGGAGCGGGGCAGGCCCGGAGAACTCCAGGCCGGCCGCAGCGAGAAAGGCCAGGACGGCCTTTCCCGCTTCCAGCAGCGCGATGGCTGCCAGTCCCGGATGCGCGTGCGGATCCGGGTTGTAGGGCGTGTTGCCGGTCAAGACAATCAGCCGCCGCGCGACGCCTTCTTGCGGTCGCTTTCGGTCAGGAACTTCTTGCGCAGACGGATTTCCTTCGGGGTGATTTCCACCAGCTCGTCGTCGTCGATGAAGTCCAGGGCCTGTTCCAGCGAGAACTTGATGGCCGGGGTCAGCTGGATCGCGTCGTCCTTGCCCGAGGCGCGCATGTTGGTCAGCGGCTTGGTCTTGATGGCGTTGACGGTCAGATCGTTGTCCTTGGAGTGGATGCCGATCAGCTGGCCTTCGTACACGTTGTCGCCTTCAGCAGCGAACAGCTTGCCGCGCTCCTGCAGCGGGCCCAGCGAGTAGGCCGGGGTGGCGCCCGGAGCATTGGCGATCATCACGCCGTTCAGGCGCTTGGCGATGGCACCCTGTTCCTTCGGGCCGTAATGGTCGAACACGTGGAACAGCAGGCCAGAACCCTGGGTCAGGGTCTTGAACTCGTTCTGGAAGCCGATCAGGCCACGCGCCGGGATTTTGAAGTCCAGGCGCACGCGGCCCTTGCCGTCCGATTCCATGTTCTCCAGCAGGGCCTTGCGGGTGCCCAGCTTTTCCATCACGCCGCCCTGGTGCTGCTCTTCGATGTCGACCACCAGCTGTTCGATCGGCTCCATCATCTGGCCGTCGATTTCCTTGATGATCACTTCCGGGCGCGACACGGCCAGCTCGTAGCCTTCACGACGCATGGTTTCGATCAGCACCGACAGGTGCAGCTCGCCACGGCCGGAGACCAGGAACTTGTCGGCGTCTTCCAGCTGCTCGACCTTCAGTGCCACGTTGTGCACGGTCTCGCGCTCCAGGCGCTCCTTCAGCTGGCGGCTGGTCAGGAACTTGCCGCCCGACAGGTCCTTGTTGCCGGCGAACGGCGAGTTGTTGACCTGGAAGGTCATCGAGATGGTCGGCTCGTCGACGGTCAACGGCGGCAGCGCTTCCGGGGTGTCCAGGGCGCAGACGGTGTCGGAGATGGTCAGCTCCTGGATGCCGGAGATGGCGATGATGTCGCCAGCCTGTGCTTCCTCGACTTCGATGCGCTCCAGGCCCATGAAGCCCAGCACCTGCAGGACCTTGCCCTGGCGCTTCTTGCCTTCACGGTCGATCACGGCCACGGCCTGGTTCTTCTTGACCTTGCCGCGCTGGATGCGGCCGATGCCGATCACGCCGACGAAGTTGTTGTAGTCCAGCTGGCTGATGCGCATCTGGAACGGGCCGTCGGCCTCGACTTCCGGCACCGGCACGTACTTCATGATCGCTTCGTACAGCGGGGTCATGTCGCCGTCGCGGACGGTGTCTTCCAGGCCGGCGTAGCCGTTCAGGCCGGAGGCGTAGACGATCGGGAAGTCGAGCTGCTCATTGGTGGCGCCGAGCTTGTCGAACAGGTCGAACACCTGGTCGATGACCCATTCCGGACGGGCGCCCGGGCGGTCGACCTTGTTGACCACGACGATCGGCTTGAAGCCCATCGCGAAGGCCTTCTGGGTGACGAAGCGGGTCTGCGGCATGGGGCCGTCCATCGCGTCAACCAGGATCAGCACCGAGTCGACCATCGACAGCACGCGCTCCACTTCGCCGCCGAAGTCGGCGTGCCCCGGGGTGTCGACGATGTTGATCCGGTTTTTGGTGCCGGTCTTCTTGTCTTCCCAGGTAATGGCCGTGTTCTTGGCCAGGATGGTGATGCCGCGTTCCTTTTCCTGGTCGTTGCTGTCCATCACGCGCTCGGCAAGTACCGTGCGCTCGGACAGGGTGCCGGACTGCTTGAGCAGCTGGTCGACGAGGGTGGTCTTGCCATGGTCGACGTGGGCGACGATGGCGATGTTGCGAAGATTTTCGATGGACATGCGAAAGACGGCCAGCCGGTGCCGTGAATGGGGAAAATGAGTTCGCCATTATACCGGTATGTGGGCCTTGTGCGAAAACTTCCCGTTCAGGCGTGTCACGCCGCCCGTTCAGCTGTGGTCCCGGCAGGTGAGGGCCAGGAGGGCAGCGACGCGGGCGAGGCCGGGTGTAAACTAGCGGGCTATTGAGAGTCGTCTTCTTTACAAAGGATTTCCATGTCCCTGATCGCCAACTTCGACACCTCCCGCGGCCTGATCAAGGTCGAGCTGTTCGCCGACAAGGCGCCGCTGACCGTGGCCAACTTCGTCAACCTGGTCAAGCATGGCTTCTATGACGGCCTGGCCTTCCACCGCGTGATTGCCGACTTCATGATCCAGGGCGGTTGCCCGGAAGGCTCCGGCCGCGGCGGCCCGGGCTACCGTTTTGAAGATGAGACCAAGAACGGTGTGCGCCACGAGCGCGGCGTGCTGTCCATGGCCAATGCCGGCCCGAACACCAATGGCAGCCAGTTCTTCATCACCCACATCAAGACCGACTGGCTGGACGGCAAGCACACCGTGTTCGGCAAGGTGCTTGAAGGCCTGGACGTGGTTGACGCCATCAAGCAGGGCGACGCCATCAACAAGATCACCCTGGAAGGCGATACCGACGCCGTGCTGGCTGCCAAGGCCGACCGCGTCGCCGAGTGGAACAAGATCCTCGCCGCCTGAATGACCCCGACGGCCACCTGAACAGGTGGCCGTTTCTGATTGCAGCCGGGTCGACGCGCCCGCGTCCGCCCTGCCTTACCCCCACAACCGCTTCTTAGCAGAGGAAACCCCCATGAAAGCACCCGTTCGTGTTGCCGTAACCGGCGCTGCCGGCAATATCGGTTATGCACTGCTGTTCCGCATCGCCTCCGGCGAAATGCTGGGCAAGGACCAGCCGGTCATCCTGCAGCTGCTCGAAATCGACAATGAGAAGGCCCAGGCCGCCCTGCAGGGCGTGGTCATGGAACTGGAAGACTGTGCATTCCCGCTGCTGGCCGGCGTGGTGACCACGGCTGACCCGCTGGTGGCCTTCAAGGACGTCGACGTGGCCCTGCTGGTTGGCGCCCGTCCGCGCGGCCCGGGCATGGAGCGCAAGGACCTGCTGCTGGAAAACGCCAAGATCTTCACCGTGCAGGGCAAGGCCCTGAACGCCGTCGCCAAGCGTGACGTGAAGGTGCTGGTGGTCGGCAACCCGGCCAACACCAACGCCTACATCGCGATGAAGTCGGCGCCGGACCTGAATCCGCGCAACTTCACCGCCATGCTGCGCCTGGACCACAACCGCGCCCTGAGCCAGCTGGCTGCCAAGACCGGCAAGACCGTGGACAGCTTCGAGCACTTCACCGTGTGGGGCAACCACAGCCCGACCATGTATCCGGACTACCGCTTCGCCACCACCGGCGGCGCCAAGGTTGCCGAGCTGATCAACGATCAGGAATGGAACGCCAACACCTTCATCCCGACCGTCGGCAAGCGTGGCGCGGCCATCATCGCCGCCCGTGGCCTGTCCTCGGCCGCGTCGGCTGCCAATGCCGCCATCGACCACGTGCATGACTGGGTGCTGGGCAGCAACGGCAAGTGGGTGACCATGGGCGTGCCGTCCGACGGCTCCTACGGCATTCCGGAAGGCGTGGTGTTCGGTTTCCCGGTAACCACCGAGAACGGCGAGTACACCATCGTCAAGGATCTGCCGATCGACGACTTCTCCAAGAAGTACATCGACATCACCCTGGGCGAGCTGGAAGAAGAGCGTGCTGGCGTGGCCGACCTGCTGTAACAGCGGTCGGTTGATGTGGTGGATGAAACGGGGAAGCTTCGGCTTCCCCGTTTTTGTTCTGCTGTTGTAGTGCCGAGCCATGCTCGGCAGGAGGCTTCACTAGTAGAGCCTCTGCCGAGCATGGCTCGGCACTACGCCCCCTCCCTTTCGCGCAGCGAAGGGGAGAGTTGGGGAGGGGTAAGCTTTTTGCCGGATTGACGGTCTATCGGTAAGGCCTCTGCCGAGCATGGCTCGGCACTACGCTCCCTCCCTTTCGCGCAGCGAAGGGGAGGGTTGGGGAGGGGTAAGCTTTTTGCCGGATTGACGGTCTATCGGTAAGGCCTCTGCCGAGCATGGCTCGGCACTACATTTTTCTCTTGGATATGACTGACAAGATCGCGTTGCACTACATCGACGAGGCGCTGCTGGTGGCGGAGAAGCCGGCCGGGGTGCTGTCCGTGCCCGGGCGCTTGCCGGAGAACCAGGATTGCGTCGTCTCGCGTTTGCAGCGGGAGTATCCGGATGCGTTGACCGTGCATCGACTGGATCAGGTGACTTCGGGGCTGATGCTGTATGCGCGGGGCAAGGTGATGCAGATTGCCTTGTCCAAGCAGTTTGAGCAGCGCCAGGTCAGCAAGCGCTATGAAGCGCTGGTGCAGGGATTGGTCGAGGGTGAATCCGGCGAGATTGATCTGCCGCTGATCTGTGATTGGCCGAACCGGCCAAAGCAGATGGTGAGCTTTGAACTGGGCAAACCGTCGCTGACGCGTTGGCGGGTGCTGGCGCGCGATGTCGCTGCGCAGACCACGCGGGTCGAGCTGGAGCCGGTGACCGGGCGCAGCCATCAGTTGCGCTTGCATCTGGCAAGCATTGGTCATCCGATCGCGGGTGACGTGATGTATGACGCGCAGCGCGCGTCGCGGGTTTGCCTGCATGCGCGACGCCTGGGGTTTGTGCATCCGCTGAGTGGCGTGCCTTTGGAGTTTGTTTCTGAGTGTCCTTTCTAAGGCGGAGGCTGTTCTTGCTAGAAGCTTCCCCTCACCCCAACCCCTCTCCCGTAGACGGGAGAGGGGCTAGTAATGCGTAGGCTGCCAGTGCACTAGCCCCTCTCCCGCTAGCGGGAGAGGGGTTGGGGTGAGGGCAAGCTTTTAGCTTTTGGCTCGTCGCCCAAGGCCCATAGTCCCGAAATTTCCGCCCCCGAGCCTTTGGTCTTAAGACCATCGTCGCAAGGAGTCCTCCCCATCCTCCGGACTATGCTCGGCACACAGTCAGGGAGTTGCCGGAGGGTGTCGTGCAGTACGAGCAGATCTACCGCCGTTCCATTGAAGAACCCGAAGCGTTCTGGGCTGAAGAAGCCAAGGCGATCCACTGGCATCGTCCGCCGCAGCGGATCCTGGACTACTCCAATCCGCCATTCCGGCGCTGGTTCGTCGGTGGCGAAACCAACCTCTGCTATAACGCGGTAGATCGGCATCTGGCCGAGCGCGCCGAGCAGTTGGCGCTGGTGGCCATCTCCACCGAAACCAACGTCACCCGCGAACTGACCTACCGCGATCTGTACCGCGAAGTGAATGCCTTCGCCGCGGTGCTGCTGAAGTTCGATGTCGGCCGCGGTGATCGCGTCGTTATCTACATGCCGAACATGGCCGAGGCGGTGTTCGCGATGCTGGCCTGCGCGCGCATCGGTGCGGTGCACTCGGTTGTGTTCGGCGGCTTTGCCGCGCACAACCTGGCGCTGCGCATCGACGACGCAAAGCCCAAACTGCTGATCGCGGCCGATGCTGGCATGCGCGGTGGCAAGGTCATTCCGTACAAGGCGATGGTCGATGCTGCCTGCGCTGAAGCCACTACGCCGCCTCCCAAGGTATTGATCGTCTCGCGCGGTCTGGATGCAGCCGAACCGCGCATCGCCGGCCGCGACGAAGACTACGCGCATCTGCGTGCGCAGGTCGGTGATGTCGAGGTGCCGGTGCAATGGCTGGAGTCCAATGAGCCGAGCTACCTGCTGTATACCTCCGGCACCACCGGCAAACCCAAGGGCGTGCAGCGCGATGTGGGTGGCTATGCGGTGGCGATGGCGCAGTCGATGCGCACCGTGTTCGACTGCGCGCCGGGGCAGGTGATGTTCTCTACCTCCGATGTCGGCTGGGCGGTGGGCCATTCCTATAACGTCTATGGTCCGTTGATCGGTGGCTGCACCTCGCTGCTGTACGAAGGGCTGCCGATCAATCCCGATGCCGGTATCTGGTGGGCGTTGTGCGAGCAATACGGCGTGCGCACGATGTTTTCCTCGCCCACCGCGATCCGGGTGCTGAAGAAGCATGACGTGGACTTCATCGATCGGCACGACCTGTCCGAGCTGAAGTACCTGTTCCTGGCCGGCGAGCCGTTGGACGAGCCGACTGCGAAGTGGATCACCGGGGCGTTGCACAAACCGGTCATCGACAACTACTGGCAGACCGAAACCGGCTGGCCGGCACTGACCTTGTTGCCGGGGTTGGAGATGAAGCCGGTGAAGTTCGGCTCGCCAGGATTTCCGAATCTTGGTTACAGGATGAAGGTGATCGACGAGCAGACCGGCGTCGAGGTGCCGGCCGGGCAGAAGGGCGTGCTGGTGATCCAGCCACCATTGCCGCCGGGCTGCATGAGCACGGTCTGGAACGATGACGAACGCTTCCTGAAAAGCTATTTCAGCCACTTCAAGGAGCTGCTGTATAGCTCGCTGGACTGGGCCATCCGCGATGACGACGGCTATACCTTCATCCTCGGCCGCACCGATGACGTGATCAACGTGGCCGGGCACCGCCTGGGCACGCGCGAGATCGAGGAGGCCATCTCCGCCCATCCGCGGGTTGCCGAGGCGGCGGTGATTGGTGTGCACGATGAGCTGAAAGGGCAGGTGCCGCTGGTTTTCGTGACCTTGAAGCACGCCCAGCCGAACGATGTTGCCGAGCATCTGGCGGCGGAGATGGTGCAGCAGGTCACAGGCTCGCTGGGCGCCGTGGCACGCCCGGCGCAGGTACATATCGTCAGCGCGCTTCCCAAGACCCGTTCGGGTAAGCTGCTGAGGCGTTCACTGCAGGCATTGGCGGAGCAGCGCGACCCGGGCGACCTGTCGACACTCGACGACCCGGGCGCCCTGGAGGAAATCCGCCGCGCGCTGGGGAAATAGCGCGCAACCAGGCCACCGGGCCGGGGTGTGGCGGTGCTCGCAAAGGGGGCGGTACGCAGGCAGAGATTGCTGCGGGTTCGGGAGCGGGGGCTCCCGAACGATGCGCGCGTACCGTATTGCGATGCACAAAAGAGGGAGGGGGGAATGGCATTCATCTATGCCAAGACGGCCGCTGGCCGCCTGGAGATCGAGAACCGTGGACTGAGGCTGGCACCGGCCTTGCGTTCGGTGCTGCTGCTGGTGGACGGCCAGCGCGATGAACGTGAATTGCTGCAGATGGCGCAGGGCCTGCGCGCGCCGGACGATGTATTGCTGCAACTGGCTGCCCAGCAGCTGATCGAAGCGATTGCCGGCAGCGCTGACAAAGCACCGACGTTGCCGATGACCACGCAGTTGGGCGATGACCCGCTGCGCTACCAGCAGCTGCGTGACTGGATGGCCGAATCGGTGCGCAAACACCTGGGCCTGAAGGGCTATCTGATCCAGTTGAAGATAGACCGCAGCAAGACGGCAGTCAGTCTGGAACAGCTGTGGCCGGAACTGGCCACCGCGCTGGGCAAGGCCAAGAGCCCGGCATTTGCCAGCCGCTGGTTGGAAGAAACGCGCGCACTGGTTGTGGGTTGAAGACGGCGGCGTCGCTGCATGCCGCCGTATCACCGTGACGGCCTGGGGCAGCAAGCGGCTGTGGCCGTGCATGGCACTATCATGGAGTCCAGTTCACCATGGGAGTGCCATGCATGGCGCAGGAAAACAGCGGCGATATCAGCACTGCGGGTTGGGACGCGATCAACGCCGCAATGGCGGCGCTGTACCCGGGGCAGGAGCCTCGGCATTTCGGCACGCTGCTGTCGCATACGCTGGGCGGCAACGATCCGTTGGACGGCATCAGCGTCTATTGGAGTGATGCGCCGCGGCCACATTGGCATTACGTCAGCTATGGATTTTCCGAGCTGTACGACAAGCAGAGCGAAGACGCGGACGAAAGCGGCTTCGGTTTCGAGCTTACGTTCCGTCTTGCGGCACAGGCAGGTGACGGCAAAAGCGGCGAGCCGCCGGCGTGGCCGATGAACCTGATGCAGAACCTGGCACGTTATGTTTTCAGCAGTGGCAACGTGTTCGAGGCGGGGCACCATCTCGACGCCAATGGCCCGATCGCGCTGGATACTGATACCCGGCTGCGGCACCTGGCCTTTGTCGCCGACCCGCAGTTGCCGGCCATCAATACCGCCAATGGCCGCCTCAATTTCCTGCAGCTGGTAGGGGTGACCGACGACGAGATGGCAGCGATCAGACGCTGGTCCACGCTCGGCGTACTGGCCGTGCTGGAGCCGGCGATGCCGCTGTGGATCACCGAGCTGGAGCGCGATTCATTGCTGCGCGATCCCGCCATTGCCGCGCAGCTGGACGTAGGCAGCCAGCGCGAAGGCTCCAGTACCGGCATGTTGTTTGTGGAAACACTGGACTGGTCGGTTGAAGGTGCAGTCACCACTCTGGTGCTGGGTGCAGGGCAGGTGCCCAGCGTGCTGGAACTGCTGCCGCTGCGGCTGCATCACGACAAGGCCCTGGTGCTGCTTGGCAAGGACCGCCAGTGGCGGTTCGAACCTGGACTGAGCGACGACATGCAGAGCGACGATGACAGTGCGCGCTGTGTGCTCTCCGATGCCAGCCTGCAGGCGATGCTGGATAGCGTGCGCGCCGAGCGCGGGCTCTATCCGCTAGCCACGGGCCAGCTGCAGATCGAGGTACGGCCGACGTTGCTGCGAGACGGGCAAGGGAATCCGATCCGCGAGATCGGATAATCCCGCGACCTTTGCGGCAGGCATTGTGCTGCCGCTTCAGCGCGGGCGTGCCGTGGGCAAGCCAAACGCGAATACCGCGCCATCGTCGCTGTCGAGCAGACGGATCTGACGACGGTGCAACTGCAGGATGCGGTGCACGATCAACAAGCCCAGGCCACCACTGTCCGGTCGCTGGCTGCCCAGCGCCGGTAGCGTGCTGAACAATTGATCGCGGCGTGCTGCGGGAATGCCTGGGCCGGTATCGGACACACTGACCTGCACATCGCCATCGAGCGCGCGCAACGCCACCGTGATGCGGCCGCCAGCCGGTGTATGCCGGATCGCGTTGTCCAGCAGGTTGGTCAGCACCCGCTCGATCAGGCCGAGGTCGGCTTCCACCGGCGGCAGGCCAGCGGGAATCACCGCATCGAGTTGCTGCTGGCGTGACTGCGCGGCCAATTCGAATTTCTGGAAGACGTCCTGGACCAGGTCCGGCAGCGAGAACGCCTGCAGTTCCAGTACCACGCCGCCGTGTTCCAGCCGCGCCAGCTCGAACAGCGCCTGTGCAAGCCGGCCGACCTTGTGGCTCTGCGACAGGGCGATGGCCAGGTAGCGTTGGCGTTCCTCGGCGCTGAGGCTGGCGTCCTTGAGCGCGAGGGTTTCCAGATAGCCATGCAATGACGACAGCGGTGTACGCAGGTCGTGCGACAGGTTGGCAACCAGTTCGCGGCGCTGCAGGTCCTGCTGGCGCAGCTGCTGCCATTGTTCGCTGACGCGCTGGCTGAGATGGGCAAAGCTGTGCTGCAGGACGCTCAGCTCGTCGCGTTCACCGGCACGCAGTGGTGTCGGCGGCAAGGGCACGCGCGGATCAGCGCTGTCCACATCGAAGGACTGGATGCGCCGGGTAAGTTGACGTAGTGGCCGTGTCACCCAGCGGAACGCGATCACCCCGGCCAGCACCCCGACTATCGCGACGATTGCCAACGACCAAAGTGTGGTGCGCAGGTTGCTGTTGGCGGCGATATCGGCAGCCAATGCTTCACGCTGCTCGCCTACCAGCACCACATAGATGTAGCCGACCTGGCGGCCCTGTACCCACAGCGGGGCGGCGTTGAATACCTTGCGGCCGCTGCTGCTGCGCGGGTCGTCGCCGAAGATCGGCAGTTTTCCGCCGTTGAGCAGTGCCTGCACCGGTGCCAGGTCAACGCGGTCCCGCTTGAGGTGGCCTTCCGGCGCGTCATGGCCGAGGATGCGGCCTTCGTCATCCAGCAGATAGACCTCGACGCTGGGATTGACCGACATCAGCTTGCCGAACAGGGCACGTACTTCGCCATCGCGGATGCCGCGCGCATCCATCAGCTCGCCGCTGCGGGCGATGTGCTCGGCCAGGCCGCGTGACAGGCGCTGCACGGTCTCCTGCTCGTGCATGCGGTTGCTGCGCATCTGTATCCAGGCCAGCGCGCCGCAGCAGATCAACAGCAACGCGCAGAACACCAGCGTCAGGCGCTGCGAAAGCGACAGCCGGTTCATGCCGTGCTCCCGTCGTCGCTCGCCAGTTTGTAGCCACGTCCCCACACCGTGAGAATGCGCTTGGGCGCTGCCGGGTCGTGCTCGATCTTGTTGCGCAGGCGGTTGATGTGGGTGTTGACAGTGTGTTCGTAGCCATCGTGTTGATGGCCCCAGACCTGGTTGAGCAGCTCCATCCGCGAATACACCTGGTCGGGATGGCGGGCGAAGAAATACAGCAGGTCGAATTCGCGCGGGGTGAGTTCCAGCGGGCGCACTTCCACCTGTGCGGTGCGTGCGACCGGGTCGATGCGCAGGCCGGCAACTTCGATCGCGCCAGCATCGATGCGTGCGTTCTGTGCCATCGCTTCCACCCGCCGCAGCAGGGCCTTCACCCGCGCCACCAGCTCCAGCATCGAGAACGGCTTGGCCAGGTAATCGTCGGCACCCAGTTCCAGGCCAAGGATGCGGTGCAGTTCGCTGGCGCGCGCGCTGGTGATGATGATCGGCGTGTAGCGCGTCATTGCGCGGGCGCGACGGCAGATTTCCAGACCGTCCACGCCGGGCAGCATCAGGTCCAGCACCAGCGCATCCCATTGCCCGCTTTCCAGCAGGCGCACGCCTTCATCACCGCTGGCCGCATGGGTGACCTCATAGCCTTCGTCACGCAGGTGCATGCGCAGCAGGTTGGCGATGTGGACATCGTCTTCGACGATCAGGATGCGTTTGCTGCTGCTCATCGACGCCTGCGGTCGTTGGGGATGACTGGCATTGTGCTTGGACCGGCGCGCGGATGTGTCACGAAGAATTTAACTCTGCGTGAGGATTCCTTGACCTGCCCGGGCGCAGCATGGCCACATCGTCCCTGGCTGGAGAACGTCCATGTCGCTCACCCGTCGCAAGCTGCTCGGTATCGGTGGCATGGCCGCCGCTGCTGGCGTGCTGGGCCTGACTGCCTGCAACGGTCCGGCACCGGCAGCACCCGCGCGCGGTGCCGTGTTCGAGGTGATGCGCAGCGACGCCCAATGGCGCCAGCTGCTCAGCCCCGCGCAATACACGGTGCTGCGCCAGCAGGGCACCGAGCGGGCCTTCAGCAGCCCGCTCAACAACGAGCACCGGCGTGGCACCTTCAACTGTGCGGGCTGCGCGCTGCCGCTGTTCTCCTCGGCCACCAAGTTCGACAGCGGTACCGGCTGGCCCAGTTTCTGGGCACCGCTGCATGGCGCGGTAGGCGAGGACCGCGATACCTCCTATGGCATGACCCGGGTGGCGGTGCATTGCCGGCGCTGTGGTGGCCATCTGGGCCATGTCTTCGAAGACGGCCCGCGTCCGACCGGCCTGCGCTACTGCATGAACGGCGTGGCCCTGCAATTCGTCGCGGCCTGAGCGCCGCTTCCCTCATTCAAGAAGGACGTTTCCATGCTCCTGTTGGTACTGGCCTATCTCGGCGGTGTACTCACCCTGCTCAGCCCCTGCATCCTGCCGGTGCTGCCGTTTGTGTTCGCACGCGCGGACCGGCCATTCCTGCGTAGCGGGCTGCCGCTGCTGGTCGGCATGGCGCTGATGTTCGCGGTGGTCGCCAGCCTGGCGGCGGTGGGCAGTCAGTGGGTGGCGCAGGCCAACCAGATCGGGCGTTGGATCGCGCTGGTGGTGATGGCGCTGTTCGCCGTCGCGCTGCTGTGGCCGGCGTTGGCAGACCGGCTGCTGGCGCCGCTGCAGCGTCTGGGCGCGCGCCTGGGCGCAGCCGCCGATGCCGGGCAGGGCGGCGTGCTGAGCTCGCTGCTGATCGGTGTTGCCACCGGCCTGCTGTGGGCACCCTGCGCTGGGCCGATCCTTGGCCTGATCCTGACTGGCGCAGCGCTGCAGGGGGCAAATGTCGGCACGACCGGCTTGCTGCTGGCCTATGCGCTGGGTGCGGCGACCTCGCTGGCCTTGGCGGTGTGGATAGGCGGGCGTGTGTTCACCGCCTTGAAGCAACGGCTGGGCGTGGGCGAATGGATTCGTCGTGGTCTGGGCATTGCCGCCTTGCTGGCGGTGCTGGCAATTGCGATGGGTTGGGACACCGGCCTGCTAACGCGGTTGTCCACGGTCAGCACGGCCAGGCTGGAACAGAAGCTGCTGGATGCACTGCCTGCGCAACAACCCGCTGCAGGCCCGGCGATGATGATGATGGCCGACGATGCCAAGGGCGATGCCAGCCTGCCGGTGGAAGGCGAGCTGCCGTCGCTGGCGGGTGCCACCGGCTGGTTGAACAGCCCGCCGCTGGATGCGCAGCAGTTGCGCGGCAAGGTGGTGCTGGTCGATTTCTGGACCTATTCCTGCATCAACTGCCTGCGTGCCATGCCCTATGTGCGCGAGTGGGCCGAGCGCTACAAGGATCATGGGCTGGTGGTGATCGGCGTGCATGCGCCGGAGTTCGCCTTTGAACGCGATCTGCGCAATGTGCAGCGCGCGGTGACGGACCTGAAGGTCACTTACCCGGTCGCCATCGACAATGATTTCGCGATCTGGCGGGGCTTCAACAACCAGTACTGGCCGGCGCATTACTTCATCGATGCGCAGGGACGCATCCGCGCCCATCATTTCGGCGAGGGCAACTACGCGCAGTCCGAGCAGATCATCCGTCAGCTGCTGCGCGAGGCCGGCAACAGCTTGCCGGGTGACACGGCACCGGCGATGCGCATGGCCGCTAATGGCGTCGAGCGGCAGGCGGACATGAGCAGTTTGAAGTCGCCGGAAACCTACATCGGCCATGGCCGCGCCGAGCACTTCGCCTCGCCGGGCGGCATGCACGCCGGGCAGGTCGCCGCGTACACCGTGCCGATGCAGTTGCAGCTCAATCAATGGGCGCTGGGCGGGCAGTGGCGCATCGGCGAGGAAGATGCACAGCTGGAACAGGCGGGCGGGCGTATTGCGTTCCGCTTCCATGCGCGTGACCTGCATCTGGTGCTGGCGCCGCAGGACCCGGCGCGGCCGGTGCGCTTCCGCGTGCGTATTGATGGTCAGGCGCCGGACGCCGCGGCTGGCAGCGATGTATCCGCGCAGGGCGAGGGCATGGTGGACCAGAACCGCCTGTACCAATTGATCCGCCAGAACGGCGACGTGCGCGAACGCACATTCGAGATCGAGTTCCTCGATCCGGGCGTGCGCGCCTATGCCTTCACTTTCGGTTGAATGGAGGAGACACGTGATGAGAATCGCCACGGACAAGCTGGTCGCCGGCGGCATCGCGGCGATGGTTGCCGGATTGCTGCTGACTGCGGTGTTCAGCATGGATCGTTCGGTGCAGGCTGCACCCGTAACGCCGGTGTCGATCAGGTTGCCAGCACCGACTGGCGCAGCTGACCTGCAGCAAGCCGGCGTCAAACAGGCAAAGGTGGTGTTTGCCGGCGGCTGCTTCTGGGGTGTGCAGGGCGTGTTCCAGCACATCACCGGCGTGGACAACGCGGTTTCCGGTTACATCGGTGGCAGCGCTGCCGATGCCACGTATACGCGGGTGAGCAGTGGCGGCAGTGGTCACGCTGAAGCCGTACAGGTCAGCTACGACCCTTCGCAGGTCAGCTACGGGCAGCTGCTGCAGGTGTTCTTCTCGGTGGTGCACGACCCGACCCAGCTCAACCGGCAGGGGCCGGACCATGGCAGCCAGTACCGTTCGGCCATCTATGCCGATGATGCCGCGCAGCGTGATGCGGCGCGCGCCTACATCGCGCAACTGCAGCGCAGCAAGGTGTTCGTCGCACCACTGGTCACCCAGGTCGACGGTGGCAAGGTGTTTCATGCGGCCGAGGACTATCACCAGAACTACCTGACCCTGCATCCGGAGTCGGCCTACATCCGCATCAATGATCTGCCCAAGGTCGCCGCGTTGAAGCAGCAGTATCCGGCGCTGTATCGCGAACGGCCGCGGCTGGTGATGCGCTTGTCGGCGCGATAGCAGCGGGGGAAAGCCACCAACGCAACGGGCCGCCGGTCATGCAACCGGCGGCCCGTGTATGTTCAGTGCTTATGCCTTGGATCAGCTCAGGCCTTCAGCCTTGAGCGCGGCCTGCACGGCCGGATCGGCCTGCATGCGCTGCTCGAAGCGGTCCAGTGCGTCCATGCCGGCAAGGTCGATCTTCAGCCCACGTGCCCAGCGCAGGGTCACATAGGTGTAGGCATCGGCAATCGACGCGCGCGGCGTGCCGCCCAGCCAGTCGACCTCGGCCAGACGGTCATTGATGCGCTGGTACAGGGCCGTCAGTTTCTGTCGCGAGTTTTCCTGGGTACGGGCGATGACCGCCTCGTCTTCCAGGTACTTGGTCGAGCCGAAGATCGGGTAGTAGGTCGGGTGCAGGTCGGCGTTGACGAAGGACAGCCAGCGGTTGACCTCGGCGCGCGTACGCGGGTCGCTGCCACCTTCCAGACCAGCGTCCGGGGCCTTGTCGCAGATGTAATGCAGGATGGCCGCGTTCTGGGTCAGGATCCAGCCGCCGTCTTCCAGCATCGGCACGGCGCCGGCCGGGTTCATCTTCAGGTACTCGGGCGACTTCATCGTGGCGTAGTCCACGATCTGCAGCTCGAACGGCAGGCCGGACCAGATCAGTGCGATATGGTCAGCCAGCGAGCAGGCGCCGGGCTTGGTATAGAGCTTCATCAGGGCTACCTCGGGAGGGGAAAGACCCGGGCATTATGGCCACAAGCGCGTAACGCAGTGTGTCCATGCCTGGCACAGACAGTGCGCCAGGCGTTCAGTCGGCTCAGGAAGCGCGCGGCTTCAATGACTGCACCTTATAGAAGGTATGTCCGCCGATGGTGGCGACCTGGTAGGCATTGCGCCAGCTTGGGCTGGCAATCGCATGCGCGGCGAAGTGGCTGGCACCGGGCACGATCTCCTTGCGCTGGCCATTGGGCAGGGCCCAGTTGCGCTCGGCGGCAAAGGCCACGTCCACGGCCTCGGCCCAGGCATCGTTGTTGCGCAGTTGGGTGCCGGGGGCGACCAGGGTCGGGGCGAACTGCTTGCGCGCGGTCACCACCTGGCACATCGAGTCACCCCACAGACCGCTGTCCAGCCGCCGCAGGGCGACTTCGGCCACGGCCTGCTGGCCGCGGAGGGTCTGGTCGCGGGCTTCCAGATAGACGGTGGTGCTCAAGCACAACGAATCGGCTGCTGGCTGCGGCAACATCTGCGACAGCCAAAGAATCCAAGCCAGTTTCATAAATCTCCTTGCTCCGTATGGGCCGCAGCCTGCCTGCCCCCGATGGGGAGCTGGACAGCGACGACTTGGCGTTATGGGGAGGCGGCCGTGGCATCGGGGCCGCCCCGTGGGCAGCCCTCAATCAGATTGGGAGGGCTGCGCCTGCTCACCGGAACTGGTGGGTGAGCGGAAGTTGGCGCAAGGTAGGGGGGCAATCCAAAACTCATCCTGAACGGTCTTTGTTGACATTCAGGTTTGTTGGAGGGGCTGTTTTCGCCGAGGGTACGCGTATTCAGGTTTATGCGGGCACAGCGGCGGGGTGAATCGGGGTCACGTCGATCCGCTGCTCAACGCCGAAATAAGTGAGAGTTCTACCCCATTTCTAGGCGACTGCTGCAACGAACGCGTCGCCGGGGAAGCGCTGTGCTTCCGTGATTGGGGGCGTTGATAGCGATGAGGGCGTTGAGCGAATCGTCCCGGGTGCGCTTGCGCTTACCCGGGCTACGACGGTGCTGTCCAAAATCGGACGGGGGGTTGTCTCAAAGTGCTGCGGCGAGGCGACTGCCCTGGTCGATTGCCCGCTTGGCGTCGAGTTCTGCAGCGACATCCGCGCCACCGATGACATGGACGCTGCGGCCGGTGGCCTGCAGGGCGTCGGCCAGCTCGCGGCGCGGTTCCTGACCGGCGCAGATCACCACGGTGCCGACGTCCAGCAGCTGCTCCTGGCCATCCACCCGGATGCGCAGGCCGCGATCGTCCACGCCCAGGTACTCGACGCCGCCGAGCATTTTCACGCCCTTGGCCTTGAGTGTGGCGCGGTGGATCCAGCCGGTGGTCTTGCCGAGCTTGGCGCCGGGCTTGCCGGGGCTGCGCTGCAGCAGCCAGACCTTGCGCGCCGGGGCCTCGGGCTGTGGCCTAGCCAGTGCGCCGCGGCTCTCAAAGCTGGCGTCCACACCCCACTCGGCCATCCAGCGGGCCGGGTCCAGGGCCGGTGACGGGCCTTCATGCACAAGGAACTCACCGACGTCGAAACCGATGCCACCGGCGCCGATGATGGCTACCTTGTCGGCGGCCTTGATCCGGCCCAGCAGCAGATCCAGATAGCTGACCACCATTGGATGATCGGCGCCGGGGAAGGCCACCTTGCGCGGACTGATGCCGGTGGCGATCACCACTTCGTCGAAACCGTTGAGTGCCTCGGCATCGGCGCGGGTGTTCAAGCGGACATCGACTCCGGTCTCGACCAGCTGATGGCGGAAGTAGCGCAGGGTTTCATGGAACTCCTCCTTGCCGGGGATGCGTTTGGCCACATTGAACTGGCCGCCGATCTCGTCGGCCGCATCAAACAGGGTCACCTTGTGCCCGCGGCTGGCGGCGACGGTGGCGCAGGCCAGGCCGGCCGGACCTGCGCCGACCACGGCAACGCGCTTGGGCGCGCTGGTGGGCAGGTAGACCAGTTCGGTTTCGTGCGCGGCACGCGGGTTGACCAGGCAGCTGGCGCGCTTCTGCTGGAACACATGATCCAGGCAGGCCTGGTTGCAGGCGATGCAGGTATTGATGGCCTCGGGCTTGCCGGCCTTGGCCTTGGCCGGCCATTGCGGGTCAGCCAATAGTGGCCGCGCCAGCGACACCATGTCGGCACCACCGCCGGCCAGGATGCCCTCGGCCACGTCCGGCATGTTGATGCGGTTGGTGGCGATCAGCGGGATGCCAACGTGCGGCTTCAGCTTGGCGGTGACAGCGGCGAAAGCGGCGCGCGGCACCGAGGTGGCAATGGTGGGGATGCGCGCCTCATGCCAGCCGATGCCGGAGTTGATCAAGGTAGCGCCGGCTGCTTCGATGGCCTTGGCCTGCTGCACGATCTCCTGCCAGTTGCTGCCATCCTCGACCAGGTCCACCAGCGACAGCCGGTAGATGATGATGAAGTCCGGCCCGCAGGCCTCACGGATGCGGCGCACGATCTCCACCGCAAAGCGCATGCGCTTGGCCGCGTCACCGCCCCAGGCATCGCTGCGGGCGTTGGTACGCGGGGCGGTGAACTCATTGATCAGATAGCCTTCCGAGCCCATCACCTCGACGCCGTCGTAGCCGGCATCACGGGCGTAGCGGGCGGCGCGGGCGTAATCACTTATATGGCGCTCGACGCCACCGGCCGACAGTGCGCGCGGGGTGAACGGGTTGATTGGCGCCTTGCGTTTGGACGGTGCCACCTGCAGCGGGTGGTAGCCGTAGCGGCCGGCATGCAGCAACTGCAGGCAGATCTTCGCGCCATGGCCGTGCACCGCTGCGGTCACCTGGCGGTGGCGGCTGACTTCCCAAGGCCAGGACAGCTTGCTGCCGAATGGGGTCAGCCAGCCGACCACATTGGGGGCGAAGCCGCCGGTCACCAGCAATGCCGCGCCGCCGGCCGCGCGCTCGCCAAAGTACGCCGCCAGCTTGGGGAAGTCGCGCGCGTGGTCTTCCAGCCCGGTATGCATCGAGCCCATCAGGATGCGGTTGCGCAGCTGGGTGAAACCCAAGTCCAGCGGGGCAAACAGGTGCGGATAGGCGGTGTCGTTGGCTGGCGTCATGGTGGATACGCTTGCGTATGGAATGGCCCATTCTGACTGGCAATGCGGCTGGCCTCAATCCTTCGCCCCCCACAACCGCCACTGGACACATCCCAAAAGGGTTACAGCGTCTTTACAATGCGCCGCCCCGCCGCGCAACGGACTGACTGCCGTGGAAACTCCATGCCTGTAATACCTTCCAACGTTGTCCCTTCAGAACGTGTTGTGCGGCTGTTTCCCCAGCTCTGGATGCTGGTGGTGGGGATGGTCGTGCTGGGCGGCCTGGCCCGCCTGTTCATGTGGTGGGACTACGCAGGCAGTGAGCGTGGTCTGGCCCTGCTGTGGCCGGCCATGACCCGTGGAATGCGTTATGACATGGTGGCAGGTGCGGTCGGTGCCGCGCTGGTCGGGCTGCTGACGGTTCCGGTCTGGCTGGCCGGGCGACGGGAAGCGGCGGTACGTCTGGCCCAGCACCTGTTGTTGGCGGTGCTGCTGCTGTTCGTGCTGCTCTCGCTATGTGAGCACTTCTATTACGCGTTCTATAAGACGCGCTTTGATCCCCTCGTATTCGGCATGTTCGAGGACGACACCGGGGCGATCCTGGGCACGGTCTGGGACGACTATCCGGTGATCCGCGGAGTAGTGGGCCTGCTGACGGTTGCTGGCCTGCTGTACTGGGCCATTCCGCGCAGCGGCACCTGGCTGGCACGGCGCTGGCCGCGTGGTTCCGGCCGGTGGACGCGCGCCCTGCTGCTGGTGCTGCAATGTGTATTGCTGGTCCTGCTGGCACGCGGCAGTGTCGGCAACTTCCCCTTGATACGAAGGGATGTGACGGTATCGGCTGACCCCTTCGTCAACGCGCTTGTGCTGAACGCACCACTGACGCTTTACCGTGCGGCCCGCACGCGCGCCAAGGAGACGGACATCGGCAACGATCCGCTGGTAGGCGTGAAGCGGCTTGGATTTGCCGACCTTGGGGAGGCGGCCAAGGTGGCGGGGCTGGCCTCGGCGGATCCGCAGGCACTGCAGGCGGTATTGTTCCCGGTTGCGCCCGGGCAACCGCGCGGGCTGGCGCAGTCACCGCATGTGGTGCTGGGTCTGCTCGAATCGTTCGGCCAGGACCTGCTGTATACCGACAGCAAGGACAACGACATGCTCGGCCGCCTGCGTGCCGAGTTGCCCACCGGCCAGTGCTTCGACAATTTCATTGCGGGCCAGAACGGCACCCATCCGGAACTGGAGAACCTGATACTGGGCACGCCGATCACCCCGCTGGCGCTGGGCAGCAATGCCCGGCTGGCGTTCGATACCTCGGCGGCATTGCCGTTCAAGCGCGCGGGTTACCGCTCCGTGTTCATCTACGGCGGCGGCAGTGATTGGCGTGAGCTCGGCACCGCGCTTCCCAACCAGGGCTTTGACCGGGTGTACGACGCGCGCGACATCAAGGCGCGTTTTGCGCAGGCGAGCGGTACCGAATGGGGCTTGTATGACGCTTGGCTGTTCCGCTTTGCGCAGACCTTGTTGAGCGAGGCCGATGCCCGTGGCGAGCGCTTGTTCATGGTGCTGCTGACGACCAGCAACCATCCTCCGCACGTCCTGGATACCCCCCGTCGGGAATACCCGCTGGATCCGGCCGCATTGGGGCCACGCGCGCTGGCCGATACGGGCGAGCTGCGGAAAATGTTGGCTACCTATCAGTACCAGGCCGATGAACTCGGCGGTTTCTTGCAGCAGCTGCGCGAGCAAGCCTTGGGCGAACGCACCATCGTGGCGATGGCGGGCGACCACAATCTGCGTTCGCATTACCGTTATGACCTGCCGGCCGAGCAGGTGGACGTGGATCGGGTGTTCGCCTGGCTACGCGTGCCACCGGCCTTTGCGCCGGCCGACAGCGTGCCGGATACCCAGGCCTTGGCCGGCCATGCCGACCTGCTGCCCACCCTGGTGGCACTGGCGCTGCCGGGCCAGCGCTACTTTGCCACCGGGCGCAATCTCTGGCAGGCCGCACCCAACGGCGGAGAGGCGCTGGCGCAGTTCGACCGCCTGTATACCCGCAGCGGTCTGTTGTTCCCCTTGGACAAGCCGCGCCTGCACCGCTGGCGTGATTCCCGCCACCTGCAGGTTCAGGGCGAAGCGCCGGATCCGGTCAGTGCTGCGCAGGTGCGGCAGGCGGCGGCCTGGGTTGCCTTGCGTGACTGGCATATCCGCCAGCAGGTATTGCGCAATCGACGCTGACGACGCGCCCCGTTGATCACGCGGTCGGGGCAGCGGCCGTTGCGCGCGGCTGGCGATCAAACAAGGGCAGGGTGACGCCGCACAGGGGCCCGATCAGCAAGGCGAAGGCCAGCGTGCCCCAGCCGACATTGCCGCCCAGCCACCAGCCCACCGCCAGCGCGCAGGCTTCGATCAGGGTGCGCACCTTCCAGATCGGCCAACCGGTGCGGGCGTGCAGTCCGGTCATCAGGCCATCGCGCGGGCCCGGCCCGAAACGCGCACCGATGTAGAGCCCGGTGGCCACGGCCAGCAGTACAAGCCCGGCGGCGAACAGCAACAGCTGCCACCACAGGCCCTGCGCCGCCGGCAGCAGGTCCAGGCCGAGCTGTGCGCTGGGACCGATCAGCAGCACGTTCAATACCGTGCCCAGTCCGGGCTTCTGCCGCAATGGCAGCCACATCAGCAGGACGCAGACACCGACCAGATTGGTGATCACGCCGAAGCCCCAGCCACTGCGCAGGGCGATGCCCTGGCTCAGCACGTCCCACGGGGCAATGCCGATGCCGGCACGGATCATCAACGAGGAGGCGATACCAAACAGGAACAAGCCCAGCAGCAGCTGCAGCAGGCGTGACACAAGGCGCAAGGAGGACATGACGGGCCGCAAGGTGCTGGCTGCCGCTGACGGGCAGCCTCGATGGAGGGACGCCTGCGCCAGACGCAGTGCCGCGCTGGCGCAGGAGAAGCCGGTGGGTTCTAGTCCCAGCCTTCCAGTGCCAGCTTGCCGATGGTGCTGCCGGCTTCCAGCTGACGGTGGGCTTGGCGCAGATGCTCGGCGTTGATCGTGCCAAGGCGTTCGCTCAACGTGGTCCGCAATTCGCCGGCGTCGATCAGGCTGGCAGCGCGGGTCAGGATGCGGTGCTGCTCGATCATATCGGCAGTGCGGAAGCGGGCCCGGGCAAACATGAATTCCCAGTGGATACCGATGCACTTGGCTTTATAGGGATCGCCGATGCGCAACGCACCGGCAGGCTCGACGATCAAGCCGACATGGCCTTGTGGCGCCAGCAGCTCCCCCAGCTGTTGCCAGTACAGATCGGTGTTGGCGAGGTTGAGTGCTGCATCCACGCTGTTGATACCCAGCGCCTGCAGCTGCGTGGCCAACGGCTGGCGGTGGTCGATGACATGCGCCGCGCCCATCTGCTCGCACCAGGACACGCTTTGCGGGCGCGAGGCGGTGGCCACCACGGTGAAGCCGGCGTGGCGGCCGAGCTGGATCGCCATCGAGCCGACGCCACCTGCGCCGCCGATGATCAACAAGGTCTTGCCGACATTGCGGCGGCCGTCCAACTGGTAGGGCATGCGCTGGAACAGCAGTTCCCACGCCGTAAGCGTGGTCAGTGGCAGTGCCGCCGCCTCGGCGAAATCCAAGGTTGTGGGCTTGCGCCCGACCAGACGTTCGTCGACCAGCTGCAACTGGGCGTTGCAGCCCGGGCGGGTGACGTCGCCCGAGTAATAGACCTCATCGCCGACTTCAAATGCGCTTACTTCCGGGCCGACCGCGACAACGGTGCCGGCGGCGTCAAAGCCCAATATCCGTGGCGGATTCTCTTCGCCGGTTTTGGGCGCGCGGAGTTTCGTGTCTACCGGATTAACAGAAACTGCTTGAACCTGAATGAGAAGATCCTGGCCTTGCGGGGCCGCCGGGACCGGTAGGGTCAGATCCAGCAGAGCATCCGGATCATCGATGGCAAGGTAGCGGGTCAGGCCGATTGCTTTCATGCGGAAAAGTTCCGTTGCGGGGGAGCAAAATCATCATACCGAGCAAACGGTTCAGCTGGCGGTAACTGGGGGCGTAAGCCCCGTTTATTAAGGGTTTGTCATCTGAAACGAGCTGCGGCGCAGCATTTTCCCCGGAAGCCTTGCGACAGCTGGCTCTTGCGTCCTTTGATCAAGCTGTATACGTTGCGCCAAGCCGGACACGTAGGGGTCTGGTGGTCGCTGCATTTGTTACGAGCCTGTTAACATCGTCTTCACGGCCAAGCGCATAATGTGCACCGCGATGGCGTGAGGAAACGGCCGTCTCTGAACGCGACGAAGATTATCGCTGTGCTGGACCATGCCTCTACCGGTTTCATACCCCCGAAACAAGGAGCTGTATTTCATGAACAAGAAGATCCTTACTGCCGCGCTGCTCGGTGGTCTGGCTTTCGCCCAGGCCGCTTCGGCTCAGGAATTTGACGACCGCTGGTACCTGACCGGTTCGGCCGGTTTCAACTTCCAGGACGGCGATCGTGGCACCAACGACGCTCCGTTCGCCACGCTGGGTCTGGGCAAGTTCATCAGCCCGAACTGGTCGCTGGACGGTGAACTGAACTATCAGAACCCGAACTTCGACAACAACCAGGACCAGAACTGGTCGCAGTACGGCGTTTCGCTGGACCTGCGTCGCCACTTCATCCAGGAAGGCCGCGGCTGGAACCCGTACCTGCTGGCAGGTCTGGGCTACCAGAAGTCGGAAGAAGAATACCTGTCCGGCGCTGAGCTGAAGGATCGCAAGGACGGCAACCTGGCTGCCAAGGTCGGCGTTGGTCTGCAGACCACCTTCGAAAAGCGCGTCGCTGTGCGTGCTGAACTGGCTTACCGCGCTGACTTCGACGACCAGAGCATTGCTCCGCGCGCCGCTGGCGGCAAGCAGGAAGATTGGTTCGGCGACGTGCTGGCTTCGGTCGGCGTCGTGATCCCGCTGGGCCCGGCTCCGGTCGCTGCTGTTGCTCCGGCACCGACCCCGGTTGCTCCGAGCTGCGCAGACCTGGATGACGACGGCGACGGCGTCAACAACTGCGACGACAAGTGCCCGACCTCGCAGCCTGGCCAGACCATTGGTCCGGACGGTTGCCCGGTGCCGGTCTCGATCGACCTGAAGGGCGTGAACTTCGACTTCGACAAGGCCACCCTGCGTCCGGACGCCGTGTCGATCCTGAGCGAAGCCACCGAGATCCTGAAGCGTTACCCGGATCTGCGCGTTGAAGTTGCCGGTCACACCGACTCGAAGGGTACCGACGCTTACAACCAGAAGCTGTCCGAGCGTCGCGCCAAGGCTGTGTACGACTACCTGACCACCAATGGTGTGTCGGCATCGCGCCTGCAGGGCCCGATCGGCTACGGCGAGAGCCGTCCGATTGCTCCGAACACCAACGCTGATGGTTCGGACAACCCGGAAGGTCGCGCAAAGAACCGTCGTACCGAGCTGAACGTCCAGAACTAATCGGACGCTTCGGTTTCAGTACTACAGTTTGAGAACAAGGCCCGGCATCTGCCGGGCCTTGTTTTTTTTTGCCCATGCGAATTCAGCGGGCAATTTGTGTGACGTTGGCAGGCAATCGCGGTTTGCGCGCATTTAACGGTTGAAAGCGCTGCGGGCGCTGCCTACACTCGCCGCGTTAACTTGCCGAATGGAAATCCAATGCTGCGTATCGCTCTGGCTGGTCTTGTCGCCCTGGCATCTGTGCCTGCCGCCCATGCAGCCGTGGATTGCTCGGCCAGTGCGGTGACGCCGGCGCCGCTGGCCACCTCGCTGATCGCACCGGTCGCTTCGGAGCTGTACGTGCGTCCGGGCCAGTTGGGCATGCCGTCTGGCGTATTGAGCGGAGCCGGCGGTGAGGAGCAGTCGCTCGACCGCGTGCTGATGCGCCTGCGTGTCGAGAGTTGCAACAACGTCGCCAACGCCATCCCGGCACGTCCGGCGATCAATGCCAACGATCCAACCGCCTACAAGCCGCAGACCGAGTTCGACAATACGCCGTGGCGTTTCGACATGAGCCAGAACGGCAAGCGCATGACTGCCGAAGAATTTGACGCGTGGATGAAGGCGCGCGGCGTGCGCGTGGTCAAGGCGCGGCCGGCAGCCACCGATGCGGCGGCTGCACCGGCTGCCGCGCAGCCTGCTGCCGAGGTCAAGTAAGGCGGCAACGGCTGCCTGCAGACCTAATGGCGTCATCCAAGCCTCCGCGTCACCCGCCCGCCCGCCGCGCAACGCCCGGCGGGCGTTTGCTTTCGCGTGCATCCAACAACGCAACGCCTTCTCGCAACGCTGCCGCAGGCGGGGTTCGGCATGGCCTGGCACGGGTGCTGTCAAAGGCGGGCGTGTGCTCGCGCACCGAGGCGACTCGGCGGGTGCTTGATGGTCGCGTCAGCGTCGATGGCAAGGTGGTGCGCGACCCGGAGTTCCCGGTGGTGGCGGGTCGTCAGCAGGTAATGCTGGATGGGCATTCATTGAGCGCGCCGCGCCGCCTTTACCTGGCCTTGAACAAGCCGCGTGGCCTGGTGACCACGGTGCAGGACGAGCAGGGCCGCGATACCGTCTACCAGTGCTTTGAAGGCGCCGGATTGCCGTGGATGGCACCGGTGGGGCGATTGGACAAGGCCAGCGAAGGCCTGCTGTTCTTCAGCAATGATCCGGAATGGGCGGCACGTCTCACCGAACCCAGCACCGGCCCATTGAAAACCTACCGGGTACAGGTGGATGCTGTGCCGGACGCGGCGCTGCTTGCGCGCATGCAGGTGGGTATCGAGGACGAAGGCGAACGCTTGGCGGCGCATTCGGTACAGCTGCTGCGGCATGGCGAACGTACCGCGTGGCTGGAGGTGGTGCTGGATGAAGGGCGCAACCGCCATATCCGGCGCCTGCTCAAGGGCCTCGGGTTGGAGGTGCTGCGCTTGATGCGCGTCGCGATTGGGCCGGTACAGCTGGGCGAGCTGGGCAAGGGCCAATGGCGTGAACTGAGCGCGGCGGAACTGAATGCGCTGGGCGCTGCCAGCAAGACTGGGCATGCAAACAGAAATGACTAATTTCAATTAATTCAGGCAAATAGCTGCACTTGCTTAGATGGTGGATTAGACTGCGACTCTAATTCCTTGAGGTTATTGCCATGCAAGCTCTTTCCCGTGTCTCTGGCATCGTTCTGGTAGCGGCTTCGGTTGCGGTGCTGGCCGGTTGCGCTTCTTCGGGCAAGAAGGCCGCCAAGCATGACGACAAGCCGATTGAAGTGCGGGTGGAAACGCCGGTGGCCGAGAAGGATGCACTGGGCAATTACCGTTTCATGATGCAGCAGGGCGAGCAGAAGATGAGCGCCGATCAGTTCGATGCCTGGATGAAAGCCAATGGCATCCGCGTCGCCAAGGGTGCTGCTGTGCCGGCGCCTGCCGCGCCTGCCAAGAAGAATTGAACTGTAGTGCCGGGGCCGGAGGGGGTGCGGTTTGTTAATGGTCAGCACTATGCTAAACGCAGTATACACAGCCCGAATAAACACAAAAACACAGAGCG
>NZ_JBRREA010000056.1:0-26233 GCF_056759975.1 Stenotrophomonas sp. STEN031 | reverse complement strand
CGGCCCCCCCCCCGCCACCCCCCCCCCCCCCCCCCGCCCCTCCGCCCCCCGCCCGCCCCGCTCCCCCCCCGCCCCCCCCCCCCCCGGGCGGGCCCCCCGGCATAGCGCCTGGTTTAGCCGCTCGCAATTGGCATGAGCCACTGGCGTACGGTGTCCGCGTTGTCCAGGATGATGCGTTGACGCAGCGGCGCCTCATCGCGATCTAGGCCGTACTTGGCAGCGAAGTAACCGATCAGACAGCGACGCAGTTCTACCGTCCATGCGGGCCCCGAACTCGAGGGCAGCATCCCGAAGTCACGGGCGACCAGTTGCTGCTGATGGGCATTGAGCTTGGGATTGGGTATTACACGCAGGATGGCCAGTTCCACCCAATCCCCGTCCTCTGAAGCCGCAGCTGGTGCCGACGCATCAATGGCATAGGGATCCTCCATCCGCTGAAGCGCGAAGTTGCGAAAGGCCTTGCGCTCATCATCATAGGCCCGGACATGCCAGCGCACGCCTGTGTGCACCAAGGCATGTGGCCATAGCCGGCGCCGGCCGGGTCCCGATATTGATCGAGTGGAGTGGTACTGCACGTCGATGCCGGTGCCCTGTGCAATAGCTCGCACCACGTTGCGCAGGACCGCTTCGGCGATGCCATGGGGTGGTGTGGGAACCGTACTGGTAGGCACTGTGTCCCAGCTAGCTAATAACGGTGCCACGACCGCCGTGCCCGTCTCTGCATGTGCTAGCTGCAAGGCGAGGTACTCGCGCGGGTCCCGCGAGGCGAAGTGGGGCTTGAAGCGAGGGCCTGGGACGTAGAGCTGGCGCCGGTGGTCGAACAGAATGTTGTTCGGATAGGCAGCCTCGTATCGCCGCAGGTCCTTTGTGACGTGATTGAGCGAGACCTCGAAGGCCTGACTCACACGCTGACGCCGGATGGAGCCTTCCCAAAGCAAGGAGGCTTCGATGAAGCGAAACCGCTCGCGTTGAGCGTGACCAAGATCGTCATGCCGGGCAGTGGCCGCAGTCGCCATAGCTACGCAATTTAATTGGCCTTTGTCTATTGCTTAGCATACATGTTTTGTTTAGGATGGCGAACGGGGTGCCAGACTGGCACCATCGAGCCTTAATAGATGTCGGTCGACGATGACGCAGCAACGCCTCGATCAATGGCTCCATGCCCTGGGTTTCGACCCGGCATCGTCGTCCCTTCATCTCGCCAGCAGCGCACTTGCGCCGCGACATGCCTATGCGCCCGAACTGCGCGATCTGCTCAATCCCCAGGGCGAGATCCAGGCCGAGGCTGTATTTGACGTCGAGGGCGTCCCCACGGTCACCTTCTTCGTGGATGACGGCACCCTGCTGTCGGACGGCCAGCGCCTGAAGGCGCTGCGGGAGCGCATCTGGAACCAGGGCTTGGTTTCGGTGCTGCTAGTGATCCGTGAGGCTGACATCGTGCCGGTTCCGGTAGCTCCCCGGCGCAAACCTGGATCCCCCCTGAAGCTTGAGTCGGCCCGTCGTGATGGCCCGCTTTCGCGCGCCGACATCCAGTCCGGCGATATCCGTGAGCGGCATGCGGACTGGTTCAATCTGGAAGAGCGAGTCGATCGCAAGCTGTTGGCCAACCTGCGAGCCACGGTTGGGCACCTGACCAGAACGGAAACTTGTACTGGCAACTTGTACGCGCGCGATGCTGCCATCGGTGTGTTGATCGCCGAGACCGGCGGCCAGAACGCCTTCATCGCCGACTCCTCGGCGCTGCCGGAACAGCTGGTCAAGGACGCGATTGGTTCGGCCTTCACCTCGGCGGGCCAGCGCTGCTCGGCTGCACGCGTGCTGTTCGTGCAGGACGACATCGCCGACAAGGTGATGGGCATGCTGGCCGGCGCCATGGCCGAACTGAAGATCGGCAACCCCGGTGAACTGTCCACCGACGTCGGCCCGGTCATCGACGCTGATGCATTGCAGATCCTCAATGACCATGCCGCACGCATGGACGCCGAAGCCCGCCTGATCGCCGTCGCTCCGCTGTCGGCCGACGCCGCGCACGGCACCTTCTTCGCCCCGCGCGCGTACGAGCTGAAGGATCTGGGCCAGCTGCACAAGGAGATCTTCGGGCCGGTGCTGCACGTGATCCGCTGGAAGGCCGATCAGCTCGATGCGGTGATCGACCAGATCAATGCCACCGGCTACGGCCTGACCCTGGGCCTGCATTCGCGCATCGACGAGACCGTCGACCGCGTCGCCAATGGTGTCAACGTCGGCAACGTCTACGTCAACCGCAACCAGATTGGTGCAGTGGTCGGCGTGCAGCCGTTCGGCGGCCAAGGCCTGTCCGGCACCGGCCCCAAGGCCGGCGGCCCGCACTACCTGCTGCGCTTTGCCACCGAGAAGACGGTGACGGTGAACACCACCGCCGCCGGTGGCAACGCCTCGTTGCTGACGCTGGGCGATTGATCGCCCCTCGTTGACGCAGCAACAAAAAACCCCGCGAAAGCGGGGTTTTTTGTTGGCGGATGCAGGATGCCTGGCGGAAGGAAGAGTCCAAGGCAATCAAGCTTGGGCTTGGGCTTTTGTCGAACGACGCTCGACAGAAGCCTTCCCAGCAAGCCAGTGCCGCGATCCTGTGCTCTACAGCACCCGCACCATTTCGCACCACACCTAAAAACAAAAAGCCCCGCTTGCGCGGGGCCTCCTGTTTGACGCTTCTACAAATCAGATCAGAACTTGTAGTTGATCGAAGCAGCGAGCACGTCGCCGCCCACATCGTACTTGCCCTTCAGCGTGCTGTTGGTAGCCGAGGTCAGATTGATCGACGGTTCGTCGGTGAACAGGTGGGTGTAACCGAAGTTGAATTCTGTCTTCTCCGGCGGGGTCCAGCCCAGACCGACCGACAGCCACTTGCGGGTCACGTCCGGCACGCGCACGTCACGGTGCTCGTTGCTGGTCGGGCTCTGGTCATAGGCAACGCCGCCACGCAGGGTGATGGTGTCGGACAGCTTGTACTCGGTACCAATCGAGGTGAAGGTCGTGTCGTTGTACTTGAACGGCAGATCCTCGTTCGGCTGGTTTGAAGCAAAGTCGATGGTCACGGTGTCGAACGACGGTGCCCACGCGGTGCGCGACACGTCACCCATCACGGTCCAGCGGTCATTGATGCGGTGGGTCACGCTCAGAGTTGCCGATGCCGGCAGTTCCAGCGTGGCCTTGCCCGAGGTGTTCACGTACTGGCCCGGACGTGCCTGTGCCAGCACGGCAGCCGCATTCGGCGGCACGTCGAAGGTGGCCTTGCCGCCGGTGATCTTGTGCTCGACCTTGGAGCGGTAGCTCACCGCGATGTTGGTGTCTTCGGTCGGGCTGAAGGTACCGCCCAAAGTCCAGCCGAACGCATTGTTGTCGCCTTCCACCTTGTAGGAACCGTCGGCGTTACCCGGACGGAAGCCCAGCTGCGCGCCACCCGGGACGGCATACAGTGCGGTACCGAAGTCGATCGCGCTGGTCAGCTCGATGGTCAGGTGCTCGACGAACACGCCGGCGCCGAAGGACACGTACGGGTTCACGTCGTAAGAGAACGACGCACCGAGGTCAATGGCCTTCAGGTCGGTCTTGATGCCGTGGTAGCGGCCCACCCAATTCTTGTCGTACTCGGTGGTGAAGCCGAACGGCACGCTCAGCGACGCACCGAAATGCATGTTGTCGTTCTCACCGAACGGGATATGCAGGTAAGCGGCCGGAACCGGTGCGATCATGCCGGCGTCACCGCCGTTGCCGCCGCTGATCGGGGTGCCGGTGCCCGGACCGGTCGGGCCAACATAACGGCCACCTTCGCTCTTGAAGTCAGCCGAGAAGCTGATGGCACTCACGTCGGCCTGGAACTGGCGGCCGTCCAGCAGGCGCATCGAGGCCGGGTTGGTCGCCGTGACGGAGGCATCGCCCCAGGCGCTGGTCGAACCGGCGAATGCGCGGCCCAGGCCCTTGGCACTGTTTTCTTTCAGCTGGAAAGCCGCGCCCTGGGCATGGCCAAAGGTCAACGCGCCGGCAATGCCGACAGCCAGGGCGGTAACGCGTGCAAATGAGGAAGCGGTCATGTTGGAAACTCTCTCCGTAAGACGTAAGACGATAATGTTCGTTATTGCGCCTGCACTTCCGGCTGCCTTGGGCCGCTGGAAGTGCGCCGGAGTCCCCTCCCGACATACGACGCCGTATGCAGTATTACCCAGCAACCTTAACTAAACAATAACGGCTCAAAAAAAAGCCGAACCCCACCATTGACGGGCGCCGGGTTAGGCTTTGCGCACATGTTCGTGTCCACTCCCTCCCGTAAGAAGCCTGGCCTGCGTTGGGCCGTGCCACTGCTGTTCGTGGCCATCTGGCTCGCCTTTCTTTGGTCAATCTCACGCCCCGATGAGGCGCGGCGGTCGCTTTGGCTGGATTGGGGGGCCTTGTCCACAGGCCTTGGAAATCCAGAGGATTGGTGGGCAGCATTGCGCGACGGCAGCGTGCTTCGGCTGTTCACCGCCTTGTTCCTGCATGCCGACTGGCTACACCTGCTGGGCAACCTGGTGTTCCTGCTGATCTTCGGGCCACCGGCCGAACGCATGCTCGGGCCGTGGCGGTTGTTGCTGCTGTTCCTGTTGGGCGGCGCCGCTGCCAATCTCGCGGCCCTGTATGTGATGGGTACACCTGAACGGACCATCATTGGTGCCAGCGGCGCGGTTTCCGCGCTGATGGGGACCTACCTGGCACTGTTCCCTGGTGCGCGTCTGGGTTTGGTGTTGCCGCTGGGCTTGTTCCTTGAATTCGTCCGTGCCCCCGCCTTCCTGCTGATCGGCGTATGGGCAGCCTTGCAGGTGGTGTTTGCCTACATCGGCCCCAGCTTCGGCATGGTGGCTTGGTCGGCGCATGTGGCCGGCTTCCTGTTCGGCATCGTTTACGGGCTGTACGTGCGTGCGGCCATCGCGAGGCGGCTGCGCAAGAGCCACGGGTTCTAGCGGCGCGGATGCCGTCCCAGCGAAAGGTAGCCACGCATCTTCGCCATGCTCACCCAACCGCGTTGATTGAGTTGATTGAAATGAAACGGCCCTGCAATGCAGGGCCGTTGAGTGTCACTTTCCGTCGTCAACCGGCGGCTTGGGCGGATCGGCTTTCGCCGGGGCCGGGCTCGGCTCAGGCATGATGGGCCCGGGCTTGGCGGCGGCTGGTGCCGCAGCTTCCGGCTTGGCCGGCTCCGTCCTGGCGGCGGCAGAGTGCGCCGTTGCAGCGGCGGCGGGCGCAGCGGCAGTGGCCGGCTTGGCCTTGGCCACGCTCGCGACCGAACCGGGCTGCTTGAGCTCACGCAATGCCGACTGCACCGGACCTTCGCCCGACAGCACCACACCGGCCTTGCTCGCCGTTGCCTCGTCGTCACCACGCAGGTGACCGGGCAGACTGGCTTCGCTGTAATCGACCAGGCTGGCCGGCACGTCCTTGTTCACGTCACTGGGCTCCGGAGCCAGTTCCACATCGGGCAGGATGCCGGTGGCCTGGATCGAACGCCCGCTCGGCGTGTAGTAACGCGCAGTGGTGAGCTTGACCGAATCACCATTGTCCAGCGGCAGCACCGTCTGCACCGAGCCCTTGCCGAAGGTGCGGCTGCCGATCACGCGGGCACGCTGATTGTCACGCAATGCGCCGGCCAACACCTCCGAAGCACTGGCCGAACCGGCATCCACCAGCACCATCACCGGTGCCCCTTTCATCAGGTCACCCGGAGTCGCCTCGAACTTGGCATCACTGATGGAAATGCGCCCACGCGTGCTGACGATTCCGCCCTTGTCGAGCAGGTCATCGGCCACCTGCACCGCTGCAGTCAGCAAACCACCGGGGTTGCTGCGCAGGTCGAGCACCAGGCCCTTCAACTTGCCACCGGACTGCGCCTGCAGCTGGTTGAGGTGCTTCTGGAAATCGGCGGCGGTATCGGCCTGGAAGGTACTGATGCGCACATAGGCATAGCCGGGCTCGAGCATCTTGCTGCGTACACTGGTGACGCGGATGGTCTCGCGCACGACGGTGACGTCGAATGGCTTGCCATCGCCGCGCACGCCGGTCACGCCCGCCTCGTTGCCCAGCACTTCCTCCACCTGGTGGTGCCAGACGGTTTCGATCTTGCCGGCTTCAACCTTGGCGAACAGCTTGTCCTGCATGATCTTTTCCGCCTTCAGGGTGTCGCGGCGGTGGACCAGATAGACCTTGCGGGCGATGTTGGACAGGTACAGCGCTTCTTCCACGGCAGTGTTGCCGCCGCCGACCACGACCACGTCCTGGTCACGGTAGAAGAAGCCGTCGCAGGTGGCGCAGGCGGAGACGCCGCGGCCCTTGAATTCGTCTTCGGTGGGAATGCCCAGGTACTTGGCGGTGGCGCCGGTGGCGATGATCAGCGCGTCGCAGGTGTATTCGGCGCTGTCGCCGATCAGCTTGAACGGACGCTGCTGCAGGTCGGCGGCATGGATGTGGTCGAAGATGACTTCCGTCTCGAAGCGCTCGGCGTGCGCCTGCATGCGCGCCATCAGATCCGGGCCCATCAAGCCATGGGCGTCGCCCGGCCAGTTGTCCACTTCGGTGGTGGTCATCAGCTGGCCACCCTGCTGCAGGCCGGTGATGACGACCGGCTTCAGGTTGGCGCGGGCAGCGTAGACGGCAGCGGTCCAACCGGCCGGGCCGGAACCGAGGATCAGCAATGGAATGTGTCGGGTGGTGCTCATGGCTCAGCGGCTCCGTGCATCGGCAGGAAAGTAGCGCTTGCCCAGCCGCAGGGCGACATGGACCAGCAGGATCAGTACTGGCACTTCCACCAGCGGGCCGATGACGGCGGCGAAGGCGACCGGCGAGGCCAGGCCGAAGGCCGCGATGGCTACCGCAATGGCCAGTTCGAAGTTGTTGCCGGCCGCGGTGAACGCGATCGCAGTAGTGCGTGGATAGTCCTTGGCGATCAGCTTGCCCAGGAAGAAGCTGATGACGAACTGGATGATGAAGTACAGCGTCAGCGGGATCGCGATGCGTACCGCGTCCATCGGAATGCGCAGCACGTCACCGCCTTTCAGGCTGAACATCGCCACGATGGTGAACAGCAGTGCGGCGAGCGTTATCGGGCTGATGGCAGGCAGGAACTTCTCTTCATACCACTGCACGCCCTTGCGCGTCTTCAGCCATCGACTGGTGAGGAAGCCGGCCAAGAATGGGATGCCCAGGTAGATCAGAACCGCCTCGGCGATGGTCCAGACGCTGACATCGATGACGCTGCCCTGTAGCCCGAACACCGGCGGCAACCAGGAAAGGAAGAACCACGCGTAGACGCTGAACAGCGCGATCTGGAAGATCGAGTTGAATGCCACCAGGCCGGCCACGTACTGGCCGTCGCCGCGGGCGAGCTGGTTCCACACCAGCACCATGGCGATGCAGCGCGCCAGGCCGATCAGGATCAGGCCGGTCATGTACTCGGGGTAGTCGCGCAGGAACAGCACCGCCAGCCCGAACATCAGGAACGGGCCCACGATCCAGTTCTGCAGCAGCGAGAGCATCAGCACGCGCTTGTCGGCAAAGACGGTGGGCAGTTCCTCGTACTTCACCTTGGCCAGCGGCGGGTACATCATCAGGATCAGGCCAATGGCGATCGGGATGTTGGTCGACCCTACGGAAAGGCTGTTCAACGCGCTGGGCACGCCTTCGAACATCGCGCCCAGGCCGACGCCGAGCGCCATGGCGGCGAAGATCCACAGCGTCAGGTACCGGTCCAGAAACGACAGGCGGGAGGTGTCAGTGGTCATGGGGTTTTCCGGGAAGACGGTCAGTGGATCTGCGCAATCGGATCAAGCTGGGCCTTGAGAGACTCACGGTCATCCCATGCCCCGTCAGGAATCTCCAGGAAGGCCTTCAGGCGGGCCTTGATGATCTGATGCGCCCGGTCGAACGCTTCAGCCTTCTGTGCATCCGAGCCTTCCACACCGGCCGGGTCGAAAAGGCCCCAGTGCACGCGCACGAAATCGCCAAACACAACCGGGCACGCCTCGGCGGCCGCGCTGTCGCACACGGTGACGATCAGATCCATGGCAGCCGCATCCGCTTCGGCAAACTCGTCCCAGGACTTGCTGCGCAGGCCCTCCACCGGGAAGCCCTCGCGCTGCAATTGGGCAATGGCGAACGGATTGACCCGACCGGCTGGCTGGCTGCCTGCACTGAAGGACTGATAGCGGCCTTCGCCCCACTTTTTCAGGGTCGATTCGGCCAACACGCTGCGCGCGGAATTGCCGGTACAAAGGAACAGAACACGACGGGTCATTTTGGCGATCTCTGGGGTAAGGGGTCAGCAGCCTGCGGGGCGTTCACAGGCCTGTTCGTCGGCACAGCAGTTTTCGGTGAGGTAGGCCACCAGCGCGTTCATCGCCACGAACTCGGCCCGGTAGCAGATGGTCCGGCCACGTTGCTCGGCGCTGATCAGTCCCGCAGCCAGCAGTTCCTTCAGGTGGAAGGAGAGCGTGGCGCCAGGCAAAGAGAGGGCTTGGGCAATGTCGCCGGCCAGCTTGCCGGCGCTGCCAGCCTGAACCAGAAGACGGAAGATCGACAGGCGGGTGGTATGACCTAGGGCTGCCAAGGCGTGGGTTGCGTTCTTATGTTCCATGATTCTAAAATAATCGAAGAAAAATGACAGGACAACCCCCCGTGCAGCAGATCCCCAACGTGGTCCCGGGTGCCATGGACATTCCCACGGCCGCCAAGCTCAACGATCCGGCCGCGCAGCCACACCGGCCACGCATCCTGATCCTGTACGGGTCGCTGCGGCCGCAGTCGTTCAGCCGCAAGCTGGCGCTTGAGGCGCAGCGGCTGCTGGAGCAGCTTGGGGCGGAAACCCGCCTCTTTGATCCACATGAGCTACCCATGCTTGACTCGGTGCCGGCCACGCACCCCAAGGTGCAGGAGCTGCGCCAGGCCTCGCTGTGGTCGGAAGGACACGTTTGGGTCAGCCCGGAACGCCACGGCACCCTTACGGCGGTATTCAAGAACCAGATCGACTGGCTGCCGCTCGAAGAGGGCAGCGTTCGACCCACCCAGGGCCGTACGCTGGCAGTGATGCAGGTCTGCGGCGGTTCCCAGTCGTTCAACGTGGTCAACGCGCTGCGCGTGCTCGGCCGGTGGATGCGGATGGTCACAATTCCGAACCAATCCTCGGTGGCCAAGGCCTGGCAGGAGTTCGATGACGACTGTCGAATGAAGCCTTCGGCGTACTACGATCGCGTGGTGGACGTGATGGAGGAACTGGTCAAGTTCACCCTGCTGGTGCGCGGGCGTAGTGACTATCTGGTGGACCGCTACAGCGAGCGCAAGGGGGCCGTCGAGGCGGCAGCGCTGGCCGCTGCCGCAGGCGTGGTGGAGACCGTTTTGAACCAAGAGGAAAGTGCGTGAACGCTGTCATCTATCACAACCCAAAGTGCGGCACCTCCCGCAATACCTTGGCGCTGATCCGCTTTGCCGGGATCGAGCCGGAAGTGATCGACTACCTGACCCACCCGCCCAGCCGTGCGCGCCTGGTCGAGCTTATTACGGCGGCGGGGTTGAGCGTGCGCGATGCCATCCGGCAGAAGGGAACGCCGTATGACGAACTCGGGCTAGGCAACGCAGCACTGAGCGAGGACGCGCTGCTGGATGCGATGCTGGCGCACCCGATACTCATCAATCGTCCTCTGGTACAAACCGATAGGGGTACTCGTCTGTGCCGGCCTTCGGAAGTGGTGCTGGAGATCCTGCCGCCGCTGCCCGGACCGTTCCGAAAGGAAGATGGAGAGTGGGTGACCGGGCACGCCGGAAGCTCGACGCCGTGATCCCATTGCCAGGCTGGGCTTGCCGCCGCTGAGAACCACAGGAGGTCATGCCCCATGTCGGCGCTGGATCCCACGACAAGCGACAGCGCATGGCGCGTCTTCCTGGTGTTTGTGCGACTGGGACTGACTTCGTTTGGCGGCCCGATTGCCCACCTGAGCTATTTCCGCAACGAGTTCGTCGAGCGTCGCCGTTGGCTGACGGACCGTAGCTATTCCGATCTGGTTGCCCTGTGCCAACTACTTCCGGGCCCGGCCAGCAGCCAAGTTGGAATGGCGCTGGGCTTGCGTCGCGCCGGCTGGCCTGGCCTGCTGGCCGCCTGGGCAGGCTTTACGCTGCCATCGGCCGTGCTGATGATCCTGTTCGCCTTGGGCGTTACCGAGTACCAGGGCATCGTTGAAAGCGGCTGGCTGCATGGTCTGAAGATCGTGGCAGTTGCCGTGGTGGCCCAAGCAGTATGGGGAATGGCCCGGTCCCTTTGCCCGGACCGTCTGCGGGCAGCGATGGCGTTTTTTGCCGCTGTGTTGACTTTGTCCATACCCACGGTCGTCGGGCAGATCGTGGTGATCATCCTCAGCGGATTGATCGGTCGCAGGATGCTGAAGATCGAACCGGCCTCCGGCCAATCAGACGGCGGCTATTCCGTCTCGCGAAGAACCGGCACGGTGGCACTGGTGCTACTGGTGCTGCCGCTTGTTCTGCTGCCCTTGTGGGCGGTAGCTAGCGGCTCCCCCTTGGCCGTGCTGTTGGAGGGTGTGTACCGCGCTGGCGCCCTGGTCTTCGGCGGCGGCCATGTCGTGCTGCCGTTGCTGCAGACCGCAGTCGTCCAGAGCGGCACCGTGAGCACGGTGGATCTGCTCGCCGGGTACGGTGCGGCGCAGGCGGTGCCGGGCCCTCTCTTCTCCTTTGCGGCATACCTGGGGGCTATGGCCGAGGGGCCGCTGGGTGGCTGGGCAGGAGGCCTTGCGCTGTTGGTGGTCATTTTCCTGCCAGCCGTTCTCGTGCTCGTAGGGGTGCTGCCGTTCTGGGAGTCCCTGCGCCCCCGCAAGGATCTCCAAGCTTCGATTGCAGGCGTCAATGCCGGGGTGGTCGGCATCCTGTTGGCGGCGTTGTATGACCCGGTGTGGACGAGCGCGATCCATGACCGATGGGATGTCGCGATGGCGTTGGTTGCGTTTGGGCTACTGGTCGTTGCGCGTGCTCCGCCGGTCCTGGTCGTGTTGCTGGCTGCCGTGGCGGGTTGGGCGATGACGGGATAGCGCCGCCAGGACGGTCAGGAGCGTTTCGGCAGCGCAACCTGATGTCCGCTTCTGGCCGACAGCGGACGTCAACTTTGACTTTGGACTTTTTGTCCGGAGACCTTCAGGAATGCTTGGAGGTATCCGGGCAGGCCACAGATCCATGCCTCTGCCTCTCAAGGTGAAGAGGTAGAGGTCCATAAGTGGGGTGTCATCGACAGGCGGCGCCGCTGTCCGAGTAAGTCCAACAGCATCCAATCAACTAAGGGGTACAAATGGGGGTATTTTCAACGTAGGATTTATATTTATTGCATTTAAACCAATTGGTTGTATCGACTATTTGGGTCAGATAAGCGCATGAACTGGGGCACGATGCGGGTCTGGAATGACGACACCATCCAGCCTGGCACCGGCTTCCCGCCGCATCCGCATGCCGAGATGGAAATCATCACCTACGTCCGCGAAGGTGCCATCAGCCACAAGGACGACCAGGGCAACCAGGGCCGTACCGAAGCAGGTGACGTGCAGGTGATGAGTGCCGGCACCGGCATCCGCCACGCCGAATACAACCTGGAGGCCGGCGTCACCAGGATCTTCCAGATCTGGATCTTCCCGGACCAGCGCGGTGGCAAGCCGTCCTGGGGCAGCAAGCCCTTCCCCAAGGGCGAGCGTTCGGGCCGCTTCATCACCCTGGCCAGTGGCATGGAAGGTGACGACGATGCATTACCGATCCGCGCCAACGCCCGCGTGCTGGGCGCCACGCTGAAGGCCGGCGAGAGCACCGAGTATCACTTCACCGATGCCAACCGTTACGGCTACCTGGTGCCGAACACCGGCAAGGTCGACGTCAGTGGCGTGCTGCTGGAAGCGCGCGATGGCGCTGCCATCAGCGGCGAGACCAGCATCCGCATCACCGCGTTGGAAGACTCCGAGCTGGTGTTGGTGGACACCGCTGCGCTGAAGTAAGCGAAACCGGGGTCAGAGTCAGGTTATGTATCTCTACCCGATCAAGCTCTCGTAGACGACAAAGGCGGGATATCCGCCAATGCTGTTCCCTTGAGCATTTGAGCAACCCAGAATCCGACGCCAGACCTCTGGTGTCGGATTTTTTGTAGGAGCGGCGTAAGCCGCGAAGCAAGAAGATCATCAGATGACACAGCTGCCAAAGGTTTGAGCATCGTCAGCTTCGCGGCTTACGCCGCTCCTGCAGTTCCTGCAGCAAATGCCAGGCTGGTGGCCTCTCCTGCTCCGCCTGTGGGTTCTGCACGGCGTTCCTGACAGTTTCGTAATCTCCAGGTCAGGCCGATGACAGCTGCGCGCGCCTAGCCTGAGCACCTCTCCTGCAGGTGCCGGTCATGTCATCACTTCGTCGTTTTTCTCTCTCCACTGCCACCGTGCTGCTGGCTGGCTTCCTCTTGTCGGCCACGGCGATGGCGCATCCGCGTGTGCTGGGCTCCAGCCCTGCTGCCAACGCTGCGGTTGCCGCGCCAACGCAGATCGATGTGACCTTCAGCGAAGCTCTGCTGGCACGCGGAACGCGCGCCGAGTTGTTCATGGGCCATGGTCGCTTGTGGATGAAGGTGGCAGTGGCGCCCGCGCAGGTACTTGCCGACGGCCGCACCCTGCGCACCGTGCCCACTGCATCCTTGGTACCGGGCAACTACCGACTGCAGTGGCGCACGGTGGGATCGGACAGCCACCCGATGAGTGGCGAGATCGATTTCAGCGTCAAGTAAGCAGGCAGGAAGATGTCCGAGTCCTTTGTCTATGCGCTGCGCTTGCTGCTGTATGTGGATCTGATGCTGCTGTTCGGCGTGCCGCTGTTCGCGCGTAGTCAGCGCTTGGCACCGCTGCTGGGCTGGCGCAGCTGGGGCCTGCTGCTGGCCATCGTTGGTCTTGTCATGGTGTTGCTGGACGCGACTTTGCGCGTATCTACCTTGCTCGACATCGCACCGGATGCACTGGGGGTAGATGATCTGGCCTGGTTCATCGGTGCCACCACCGCCGGACGCGCCGCGCTGGTACGCGGCGCGGTGCTGGCCTTGCTGCTGCTCCTGTTGCTGCCACGGCGGCAGCACGCGCGTCAGCTGCTGCCACAGACCGCATTGGCCGCCATCGCGCTGGCCAGTCTTGCCTGGAACGGTCATGCCGGTGCCGGCGACTATCTGCAGGGCTGGCCGCGCTTGTCGGCAGGCATCATCCACCTGCTTGCCGCCGGCGCGTGGCTGGGCGCCATCATGGCCTTGCTGGGCCTGCTAAGGCGCAGCCAGCAACAACCGTCAGGCGAACGCGCAGCGGCGCTGCTGGCCGGCCTGCGTGGTTTCGCGCTGCCCGGTACGATCATCGTCGCGGCGCTGGCCATTACCGGCAGCATCAGCTACATCGACCTGGGCGGTAGCTTGGCCAGTCTGACCGGCACCACCCATGGGCGCTGGTTATCGTTCAAGCTGTTGCTGGTTGCCGGCATGCTGCTGTTGGCAGCCTTGCACCGCTGGCGACTGGTGCCAGCCCTAGCTGCCGCCTTGCAGACCCGAGCAGTGCATCCGTTGCGGGCACTACGCCGCAGCCTAGCGCTGGAAGCATTGCTGGCGCTGCTGGTGCTGGCATGTGTCGCCGTACTGGGTACGCTTGACCCCACCGCCTGAGCCAGCGCTGCTTCTAGGACCTGCAATGAAGTTGTTGATCGTCGAAGACGAGCCCAAGACCGGTAGCTATCTGCGCCAGGGACTGGAGGAGGCCGGCTATGTGGTGGATCTGGTCGCCGACGGCGTGGACGGATTGCATCTGGCCAGCAGCGGCGACTATCAACTGCTGATCCTGGACGTGATGTTGCCGGGCATGGATGGCTGGAGCGTGCTGGCGCGGCTGCGTGATGCCGGCAATCCGCTGCCGGTGCTGTTCCTGACCGCGCGCAGCAGCATTCCTGATCGCGTGCAGGGCCTGGAACTCGGTGCAGATGACTACCTGGTCAAGCCCTTCGCCTTCGTCGAACTGCTGGCACGCGTGCGCACCCTGCTGCGTCGCGGCCAGGTGCAGCCGCAGGCAGAGCGCATCGTCATCGCCGATCTGGTGGTGGACACCCTGCGTCGCCGCGTGCAGCGCGGCGAGCGCCGCATCCAGCTCAGCCAGAAGGAGTACGCCTTGCTGGAACTGCTGGCGCGGCGCCGTGGTGAAGTGTTGCCGCGCTCGCTGATCGCATCGCAGGTGTGGGACATGAACTTCGACAGCGACACCAATGTCATCGATGTCGCGGTACGCCGGCTGCGGGCCAAGATCGACGACGATTTCGCTGACAAGCTCATCGTCACCGTGCGCGGCATGGGTTATGTGCTGGAAGCGCCAGCCGCCGGTGGCGATGCATGACGCGGCGACGCTCCACCGTCTGGCGACTGACCGCACTGCTGGCCACGATCAGTGTGTTGGTGATGGCGGTGCTCGGCATCGCCATCGACCAGGCGGTGCGGCACAACTTCAATGCCCTGGACCGGGCCGAGCTGGAGAACAAGGCGGCACTGATCAGCGATATGGCGGCGACCGTACCGCCGCAGGAGCTAGGTCAACGGCTCGGTGAAGCGTTGGGCCACCATCCGGATATCGCCTTCTGGATCGGTGATTCCGACGGCAACGCGCTGTTCTCCACCGCGCCACCAAGCCTGCTGGCCTATGCGCAGCAGCATCCGCCGACGGCGCAGCTGCGACAGCAGCTGTGGCGCCTGCCAGATGGCACCCGCTTCATCGTCCTGCATCTGCGCCAGATGCAGCAAGGTCGTCCATTGACCTTGTTGTTGGCGATCGACGGTGCGCGCCATGCGCCATTCCTGCGTGGTTTCCACCAGCTGCTTGCGGCCTGCATCATCTTGGCGGCGGTCGCCAGCAGCCTGCTCGGTGGCTACGTGGTGCGGCGCACGTTGCGGCCGCTGCAAAGCCTGGCCGATGAAGCCAGGCAGATCACCACCGAGCATCTGGACCGGCGCCTGTCGGTAGGCGCGGCACCAGCCGAACTAGATCACCTCGCGCAGACCTTGAACAGCATGCTGGCGCGGCTGCAGAACGATTTCGTTCGGTTGTCCGAGTTTTCTGCCGACCTCAGCCATGAGTTGCGCACGCCGATCACCAACCTGCTCACCCAGGTGCATGTGGTGCTGGCGCAGCCACGCGACAACGCCGCCTATCGCGATGCACTTGGCTCCTGCGCCGAGGAGATGCAGCGGCTATCGCGGATTGTGACGGACATGTTGTATCTGGCGCAGGCGGAAACGGTGGATGCGTTGCCAACCCGGGAACGGGTAGCGCTGGGCAGCCTGGTGGATGCGCTGCTGGAATTCTATGGCCTGCTGGCCGAAGACAAACAGGTGCAGCTGCAGCGCGACGGCGATGCCGATCTGCAGAGCAATCGTTTGATGATCCATCGTGCCGTTGCCAACCTGCTTTCCAATGCCATCCAGCATTGCCCGCCGGGCGGGGTGGTACAGATCCGCATCCGCAGCGGTGACGGAAGTTGCAGCATCGAGGTCAGCAATCCTGGTACGCCGATTCCTGCCGATGTATTGCCGCGCTTGTTCGATCGCTTCTACCGCGCGGATCGTTCGCGCGGGCGCGGCCATGGTGAGGGCGCAGGCCTGGGTCTGGCGATCACCCGCGCCATCGCCCAGGCGCATGGTGGGCAGGTGCAGGTGATCTCCACAACGCAAGCCACGGTGTTCAGTCTGCAGCTGCCGCTGGCATGAACGGCGCGTGTTGAAGCGCTAGGCCTTTTTGCGTTTGCCTGTGCTCGCGCGCGGAGGCTTGCGGGCGCTGGCCGCGCGGCCAGTGTTGCCTTGCGGACTGCTGGCGCCCAACGCTTCCATCCACGTCAGCACATCCACGTAGGCGATAAAGTGCTGCAAATACTCCGGCGACAGCTCCTGCATCAGCGCCATCGCGCGATAGGTCAGAACGCTGGAATTCAGTGGTCCGGCATCTTCTGGCAACGAGTCCAGACACTGACGCAGCAGGCTGTCGATGCGGATGCGGCTCCATAGTTGCTGGAATTCATCCAGTGCCGGCATCAAGGGTGTTTCGTTGTTGTCGCCAGTGTCGCTGTCGACGGCTGCCGCGTTGGAGGTGCTCAGCGGCAACTGGTATTGCAGCGGATCTGCCTCCAGCTGCTGCAGCAGTGATTGCAGAGGACTTTCGGTGCCAGACTTTGCTGCAGGCTTCGCAGCTTCAACAGCGACAAGCTGTGCATACGCATCGGTCAGCTGTGACAGGCGCGCATCCAGCTGCGCGCGCGCGCTGCCCGCATAGCGCTGTGCACGCTGCGCCAGCGCCGCGATCAATTCGAAACGTGGCGGATCGCAGCGATCAGCGCCGCTCTCGCGCCATGCCTCCAGCTGTGTCAGTGCTGCCGAGTCAGCGGACATCATTGCGCGGCATCGGCCTTGCCGTCCTGTTTGGGACGCGGGATAGGCGCGATCTCGACGCGGCGGTTCTTGGCGCGGCCAGCTTCGTCATCGTTGCTGCTGACTGGCTGCTCGGCGCCGAATGCAGCGGCAAATACCGATTGCGATGGCACGCCGTCGGCGATCAGGGTGCGGGTGACGGTGAGCGCACGCGCGGCCGACAGCTCCAGGTTGTCGGCGAAGCGGCCATTGACCACACGCACCGGCTGGTTGTCGGTGAAGCCGCTGACCATCAGGATTTCCTCGCGTGCGCCCAGATAGTCGCGCAACGGCGCTGCGATGCTTTGCAGCAGTTCGCGGCCTTCCGGCTGCAGCTGGTCGGAGTTGAGCGCGAACAACACGCTGCCGCTGATGCCGATGCGACCATTGATGACGGTGACGCGGCCAGCCGCCAATGGCGCGGCCAGCGCCTGCTCCAGCGTCTTCAGTTTGGCGGTCTGTTCCTGGCGCTGTTTGACCTCTTCATCCAGGCGGTTGTGCAATAGCAGCTGGATGCCGATCACGCTGGCCAGGATAAGCACGAAGGCGCCGAGCAGCACCGACATCAGGTCGCCGAACGCGGCCCAGGTGGTGGCGCTGGATTCGGCGTCGAATTCGATTTCGTCGCTCATCGCGCTCAGGCTCCGGCGTTGTCGCGGGCGTCGGCCAGCTGCTGCAGCTCACCGATGATCTGCTTCTGCGAGAGCATGCTCAGGTCCACCACTTCGCGTGCCTGCGCGACGTAGTAGGCCAGCTGCTCATCACTGCGGGCCAGCGACTTGTCCAATGCGCTTTCGATCAGCTGCAGGCGCTCGTTCAACGCCGCGGTGGACTGGCCGAACAGCTGCACGGCACTGCCGAAGGCATCGCCCAGGCTGGCCATCTCCACCGCGCTGGCGGTGACGTTGGCGGCGGCGTGGTCGAGCTTGCTGGCCTCGCTTTCAAGCTGGGTGCTGAATCGGCTGCCGACGCGTTCAAGCAGATCGGCCGAGGTGCTGACCAGTGCGTCGACTGCGCTGCGTTGCTCGGTCGATGCGTGGGTCACCGCGCCGAGCAGGGTTTCCAGGGTCGACAACAGGTGGCCGCGTTCTTCCAGCATGGCAGTGTCGCGGACCATGCTGTCGGACAGCTTCTGGCGCAGCTCGGCCACCACTTCGGCGGCGGCGCGCGGCGCCTCGGAGGCGGTCTGCACCAGGCGCGAGATCTCGGCGATGGTGTCGCGGGCCTGCGCCTGCTGCTGTTCGCTCATGGCCTGCGTGGTCTGCGCCAGGCTGTCGCAGATCTGCTGCTGGCGCTGTGCGACGGCTTCGCCGTTGCGCTGCCAGCTGCTGTCCAACGTGCAGACCATTGCTGATAGCGACTGCGACCATTGGCCCAGTCGCTGTTCATCGCGCTCGGCGAAAGCGTTCTGCAGTTGTTCGTGCGATTGCTGCAGCGAAGACAGCAGCGACTGCGCGTGCTGTTCAAACGCAGACGAAGTCGCGAGCAAGGCCTGCTCATTGCGCTGCGCCAGTTCGTCATGCGCGTTGTGCTGCTGTGCCAGTGCATCACGCCAGGCATCGGCAGTGCGGCTGACGTTGTCTTCCATGCGCGCGGCGACGCCGTCGATCAAGCTGTTGGAGCGCTGTTCGAAGTTGCTGCTGAACTGTGCAAGTGCCTGCTGCAGCTGTTCGGTCAGCGCGCTGTTGCTGCGCTGCTGTTGCTCCAGTGCGCTGTTCCAGCTGCTGCCCGCAGTTGCGGCCGCACTCTGCACGGCTGCGTTGATGCCTTCCAGTTGCTTGTGCACGGCGCTGTCGATGCTGGCGTGCAGCGCATTGGACTTGTCAGCCAGGCCCGCCATGGTTGCATCAACGACGGGCTGCAGTGCGGCGCCCACCGCATTGGCCTGCTGGCTGATGCCGGCCTGCATCGATTGCTGCAGCGATGCCGCCAGCTGCGTATAGGCCGCTTCGGTGCGCTGGTGGAATTCCTGCTGGCTGGCCTGCAGGCGTTCGTTGTTGGCCTGGTGCTGCTGCTCCAGGCTGCCCATCATGGCCTGCAGGCGCTCGACCAGGGTCGGCATCAGCGCGTTCTGTTCCTGCAGCAGGCGGAAGGTCTCGCCGCGCTGGAAACTCTGCGAATGCATGCGCAGCTGGCTGGCGATGCCGGCATCCAGTTCCTGCACGGCCTGCGCGCGTTCGCGGCGCAGCAGGGCTGACAGCAGGCCGAGTGCGGCCGAGCTGGCGACACCGGCGATGGAGGTGCCGAAGGCAAAACCAAGCCCCTTGACCGGTGCGGCCAGCGAGCTGCGGATCGCATCGAGGTCGGTGGCACTTTCCAGCGCCAGGCCGGTGCCGCGCAGGGTGGCCATCATGCCGAGCAGGGTGCCGAGCATGCCCAGCAGCACCAGCAGGCCGACCAGATACGGGGTCAGCGCAGGTGCGGGCAGGCCGACGCGCTCGCCCTGTACGCGCAGGCGCACCGGACCACGCAGGCCTGGCTGCAGGCGGCCGAGCCAGCCGTCGAGGTTGTCTGCCGCTTCACCGATGGATGGCAAGGCCTGTTGCAAGGTGCTGGTGGCCTGGCGATAACGGAACAGTTCAAGCGCGCCGGCCAGATAGCAGGCGGCGATGATCGCGGCGACCACCGCCGCCAGCGGATGGGTGCCGGCATAGCCGATGCCGATCCAGCACACGGCCAACAGGCCAACAAGGAAGACAACGACTGCGACGAGGTTTCTGGACATGAGGTACGGATTACCGGGTGCGTAGCGCTGCAAGCAGGCCATCGATGGGGTGGAAACGGACATCCAGTTCGGCCAGCAGCGCGATGCGCAGGTCTTGCCGGAACGTGACCAGCCAAGGGCCGGTGGGTGCCACGGTGGAATCCGATGCGGCGGCATCGGCGGGGTCGTGCGCGGCTGCAGTGAGCAGCCGTTGGTAGTGCAGGCCGAGCAGCACCGGCACATGGGAAAGCAGGCTGTGTTCGCGCGGGCTGAGGGTAGCTTCCATCACCGCGTCGACTTCGGCCAGGCGCGCCTTGGCAGGGGATTGCCGCGCCAGCATGTCACGCAGACGACCGCGCAGGCGGCCGCTGACGGTCTGCATGGCCCGTTGCTGGTTCAGGTAATGCTGGCGGTAGGGGGCGAAGCCGGGCGGCAGCTCGGCGTCGGCAGATGCCGGGTTGCGTGGCGGGCTCAGGTCGATCTCGGCCTGGATGGCGTCCACCAGCTTGGTTCGCGCAGCTGTGTATTCGGCATCCTGCGCCGGATCGTAGGCGGCACCGGGTTCAGGCTCGGGCGGCGGGTTGTCCAGCGCCTTGGACAAGGTGATGGCACGGTTCCAGTCGAACCACTGCGCCAGCCGCTCCGGCACCGCAGGTGCCGCAGGGGATGCACCCTCGTCATTGAAGCGGGCCAGCAGGCGAATGAACGCCGGGCCCAGAACGGGCGCCCGTTCGGATGCTTTCGCCATGGTCCTGACTAAAAATTGGCCATTTTACATGCTGGCGCAAAGCGCGCCTTGGGCCGGGTATTCAGGCCTCGGCGGGCGGCACCGACGCAGGTGGCAGAACAGCCAGTGTCAGCAATGTTGTTGCGAATGGTTATTATTTACTATAATCAGCGCATCAGCCGCTGCCCGGGCAGTCAGCCAATACTTCTGTCTGTGCAGGTTGATCCGTGTCCCTCCCCCGTATTTCTGCCGGTCTCCGTCCGGCCTTGTTGTCCCTTGCCGTCGTCTCGGCCCTGTTCCCGATTGCTGTAGTCGCCGCCAAAGCTGACGCGGCACCGGCTGCCGACGCGCAGACCCTGGATGCGGTGCGGGTCAATGCCTACCGCACCACCGGCCACACTTCCGGTGCGACCAAGACCGATACCGCCATCGCTGAAACCGCACAGTCGGTCTCGGTGATTGCGCGCGAGGAACTGGATGCGCGCGGTGTGCAGAACCTCAACGAGGCGATGCGTTACGTGGCCGGTGTGTCGCTGGAAAGCAGCGGCATCGACAACCGTGTCGATGACTTCCGCATCCGCGGCTTCGACGCCGGCAGCTGGGCCAACAACGTCACCATTGACGGCATGCGCGCGCCGCAGGGCAGCCAGTGGAACCGCAGCATGGTCGACAGCTGGAACCTGGACCGGGTGGAGGTGCTCAAGGGCCCGTCTGCAGTGATGTACGGGCAGGTGGCCCCGGGCGGCATGGTCAACCAGGTCAGCAAGACGCCGGTGCCTGATCAGCAGCAGGTGCTGCGCCTGGGCATCGACGGCAACGGCCAGTACAGCACTGCCTTCGACGTTGGCACCGGCAGCGACGACAACCGCCACCTGCTGCGCCTGGTCGGCCTGTACCGCGACGGCCAGACCCAGATCGACCGCACCGAGCAGCAGCACTGGTTCCTTGCGCCCAGCTATACCTTCCAGATCGCCGAGCGCACGCGCCTGACCCTGCTCGGCCTGTACCAGAAGGACGACGGCGGCTCGACCTACCAGTTCCTGCCGATGGCCGGCACGCTGCGGCCCACCGCCTACGGCTACATGAAGAACACCACCTTCATCGGTGAGCCCAACTGGAATACCTTCGACCGCACCATCTGGACCGCGGGTTACCTGTTCGAGCACAGCTTCAACAACAAGTGGACCTTGAGCCAGAGTGCGCGCCATACCGATGTCGAATCGGTGTTCCGCACGGTGGTCACCAATGGCGGTCTCAATGCAGATGGCCGCACCCAGAAGCGGCGCGCGACCTGGGGCGAGGGCGACTCCAAGGGCGAGACCGTCGATACGCGCCTGACCGGAAAATTCAGCACCGGCGTCGCCGAGCACACTGTGCTGTTCGGCGTGGACTGGCAGAAAGCCGACTGGACCGGCGCGCGTGGTGCGATGGTCAACCCGGCCGATATCGACATCTTCAACCCGGTCTACACCAACTACGTACCGGTCACCACCAGCATCAACTACAGCGGCGGCATCAACCGCCAGACCGGCGTTTACCTGCAGGACCAGATCGCCATCGACAAGTGGCGCCTGACCTTCGGCGGCCGCCATGACTGGACCAAGGACGACACCTGGACCCAGGCCTATACGGTGGCCACCAATACCTACCGCCCGGTAGTGCCGACCAAGGTCAAGGACAGGGCGTTCACCGGCAATGCCGGCGTGCTGTACGTGGCCGACAACGGTCTGACGCCTTACCTGAGCTACGCCGAGTCGTTCCAGCCGGCTGGCACCAATGCCAACATGAGTTACACGCAGACGCCGTTCGACCCGGTGACCGGCAAGCAGTGGGAGGCTGGCCTGAAGTACCAGCCGGCCTCGTTCGATGGTCTGCTGACCTTGTCGGCCTACGACCTGCGCCAGCAGAACATCGTCACCAACGACCCGATCAAATCGCACAATACCTGCGGTGCCGCCGGCAATGCGGATTGTCAGGTGCAGGACGGCGAAGGCCGCGTGCGTGGCGCCGAGCTGGAAGGGCGCATCACCCCGCTGGAGGGCTTCAGCCTGATCGGCGCAGCCAGCTGGATGGATTCGGAGGTCACCCGCAGCAACAACGGCTATACCGGCAAGCAGTTGGCAATGGTGCCGGACTGGACGGCGGCGTTGTGGGCCGACTACACCTTCGTCGCCGGTGGCCTGGAAGGTCTGAGCATTGCCGCCGGCGTGCGCTACAACGGCAGCAGCTACGGCGACAGCGCCAACCTCTACCTGATCCCGTCCTACACCTTGTGGGATGCGGCGATCCGCTACGACGCGGGCCAGCATGGCGCGGTCGGCACGCAGTTCGCGCTCAACCTGAGCAACCTCACCGACAAGCGCTTCGTCTCCACCTGCGGCGGCGTGTCGTCCTGTTACTACGGCACCGGCCGTACCGTCACCGCCACCGCACGTTTCAGCTGGTGATCGACGCGCGGCACCTGCGTGTTCGTGCAGGTGCCGCCAGCGCATGTCCAGCGAAGAGCCAGACCCGATGAAAAAACCCTATCGCATGCGCGTCCGGCAAGGACGCGCGACCACGCACAGCAGGCAGGCCGCATGAACCTGTGGCTGGGACTCGCCGGCATCTTGGCCGGCATCATTGGCGGACTGTTGTTGTATGTCGCTTCGCCACAGCAACAGCTGCGCGCCGCCGGGCCCTGGCCGACGCGCCATGCATGGTGGCCGGGCACGCTGCTGGTGCTGCTGTCACTGGTGGCGCTGTGGCCGCTGCTGGCGCCACTGGAAGCGATCACCACTTGGTTGATGCTGTTGATGCTGGTGTGGTCGCTCGCCCCGTTCCTTGGTGCGTGGCGTGCACGCGTGCGCGCGGGGCGGCCGGCATGAACGCGGTGAAACCGCGGCTGGAAAGCCGCCACTGGTTCGGCAAGACCTGCGCGGGCGTGGTGCTGGGCTTTGGCCTGGCCTTGGCGCTGTCGGGCCTGTTCGCGTGGCTGGGCCCTGACGGCATCAATGCCGGCGGTGGCAAGAACCAGTTCAACATGTGGTTGATGGCACCGATCTGGGCGACGGTGCTGTCCTTCGTCTATCTGTTCCGCGACAGCCTGCGTGCCTGGCTGTGGTTGGGTGCGGCCAATGTGCTGGCCTTCGCCGCGCTGTGGCTGGTGCGTGGAGTGATGTCATGAAGGTGGCTGCATGAAGATTCGTAGCGACATCATCAAGGTCTACAAGGATGTGCACATCTGGATCGGCATCGTCAGCGGGCTGATGCTGTTCATCGCCTTCTATGCCGGTTCGGTCACCATGTTCGAGAAGCCGCTGGAGCGCTGGGGGACGCCGCCTTCCACGTTGTCGCCGGCACCGTCACTGCAACAGGCCGACGCGCTGGTGGCCGCGGTGCTGGCCGAACACCCGAAGGCCGCATCGCGTTACTTCGTGTCGGTGCGTCCGCACGCCGATCAACCGGCGCGGGTGTACTGGCAGGAGCGTGCACCCGGCCAGGGCCGTCGCCAGTTCACCGAGTATGGCGCCAGCTTCGCCGCCGACGGCAGCCTGCAGGTGGCGCAGACGCGCAAGGCACCGGTGGCGCAGTTGGTGGATACGCTGCACCAGTTGGTCGGCCTGCCATTCCCGGACAAGATCGCACGGCCGATCATGGGCGCGGTGGCGATGGCGTATGCGGTCGCCCTGGTATCGGGCCTGATCGTGCTGCTGATCACCTTGAGCAAGGACGTGTTCGCGCTGCGCATCGGCAAGAACATCAAGCGCATGTGGCTGGATGCACACAACGCCCTGGGGCTGTTCAGCCTGCCGTTCCACATCGTCATCGCGCTGACCAGCGTGGTGTTCGCCTTCCACGACCAGTTCTACGATGCACAGGGCGCGGTGGTGTATCCGCAAGGCATCGAGTGGAACGAGGAGCATGCCGAAGCGCCGGGTGGAGCCGCAGTGCTGCCGGCCGCCGAGTTGCTGCGCCGGGTAGAGCAGCAGCTGCCGGGCTTCGAGGTGCAGAGTTTCGGCTTCCAGAACAAGGGCGGCCATGTTGAAGCAACGGTGACCGGACTGGATATCCGCCATGGCACGCGTGCGCGGGTGTATGCCAGCACCCATCTGGATCCGTACAGCGGTGAGGTGGATGCGCATGACCTGCCTGGCCACATGGATGGCTGGAACAGCGCGGTCAATGCGTTCTTCGCGCTGCATTTCGGCAGCTTCGGTGGCAACCCGGTGCGTTGGTTGTACCTGCTGATGGGTCTGGCTGGCGCCGCCCTGTTCTACACCGGCAACCTGCTGTGGGTGGAATCGCGGCGGCGCAAGCGCAAGGGCGCGGAAACGCCAGTGCAGAAGCGTTCGGCCGGGGTGTTGGCCTGCCTGACGGTGGGCGTATCACTTGGCTGCGTGGCCGGCATATCTGCCAGCATCGCCGCGACCAAATGGCTGCCATCGCTGGTCACCGATCTGAAGGCCTGGCACACCGGCATCTACTACGCGGTATTCGTCGCCGCCATCGCCTGGGCATTCGCGCGCGGTGCGCCGCGTGCTGCGGTGGAGCTGCTGTGGTTGAGTGCGCTGTGTACGCTGGCGATTCCATTGTCCAGTGTTGCTGGCACCTTGGGAATCGGCGGAAGCTGGTACCACCCAGGCAGCTGGCCGGTCGACCTGACCGCGCTGCTGTCAGTGCCGGTGATGCTGTACATCGCGCACCGCAGCCGACTGCGCATGCAGCAGGGCCATACCGACAGCGTCTGGTCGCAAGGTAGTGCCGAGCCATGCTCGGCAGAGGCCTTACCGGCAAACCGGCTGTAGGAGCGGCGTCAGCCGCGAAGCTGGCAATGTTGCAATCACCGGTGTGTTGGCAATCTGATGGTTCGTGAGCTTCGCGGCTGACGCCGCTCCTACAAGCGCAGATTGGGTTGCGGGTAACGCCCTTGCCGAGCATGGCTCGGCACTACCGGTCACTTCGCGTGGCGCTTCATCAGCTCGAGCAATACCTCGGCTTCCTGCGCGCGCTTGGCCGGGTCCTTTTCCGCGACGACATGGTCGCTCAGGTGCCCGGCCATCACTTCCAGCATCAGCCCGTGCATGGCGCCTTTGGCGGCGGCGATCTGCACCAGCACGCCGTCGCAGTCGTCGCCGCTTTCCAGTGCCTGTTCCAGGGCCGCTACCTGGCCGGCGATGCGCCGCACCCGGGTCAGCAGCTTTTTCTTGTCGCGTTGGATATGAGCCATGGCTGGCATCATATACCCCTTGGGGGTATAGAATCACGCCGTCCTTCTTCCAACCCACCGCCATGCAACTCGACGCGCTCGCCCAATCCCGCCGCCACAGCCATGCTTTCAGCGAAGGCAATCCGATGGCGGAGAAGAACACCCGGCGCGCGATGGTGCTGACCATTGTGATGATGGTGATCGAGATCGCCGGCGGCTGGTGGTTCAACTCGATGGCGGTGCTGGCCGATGGCTGGCACATGAGCTCGCATGCGCTGGCGCTTGGTCTGGCGGCGTTTGCCTATGCCTGCGCGCGGCGTTACCGCGATGATCCACGCTTTGCCTTCGGGACCTGGAAGATCGAGATCCTGGCGGGGTTCACCAGCGCGATCCTGTTGCTGGGGGTTGCCGCGATCATGGCGTTCGAGTCCATCCTGCGCGTGTTCAAACCCAGTCCCATCCACTACCAGCAGGCCATTGCAATCGCGGTGGTCGGCTTGGCGGTGAACCTGCTGTGTGCATGGTGGCTGCGCGATCAACACCACCATCATGGTCACGACCACGGGCATGACCACCACGGGCATGGCGGCCACCACCACCATCATCACCATGATCTGAACCAGCGCTCGGCCTACCTGCATGTACTGGCCGATGCAGCGACCTCGGTGCTGGCGATCATCGCCCTGCTCGGTGGCCTGTACTTCGGCGCCTCCTGGCTGGACCCGCTGATGGGCATCGTTGGCGCGGTACTGGTGTCGGTCTGGGCATGGGGTTTGATCAGGCAGGCTGGCGGCGTGCTGCTGGATGCGGAGATGGACGCGCCGGTGGTGGCCGAGATCCGCGAAGCGGTGGAGCAGGGCGAGGTGCCTGCCCGGATCAGTGACCTGCATGTCTGGCAGGTCGGTCGTGGCCGCTATGCCTGCGCGATGGAAGTGGTGACCGAGACCATGGTGGCGCCGGAAGTGTTCCATCGCGCCTTGGCGATCCACGAGGAGATCGTGCACGTGACGGTCGAGGTGCGTAGTGCCGAGCCATGCTCGGCAGGGACTTTACCTGTGCACCGGTTGTAGGAGCGGCGTAAGCCGCGAAGCCAACAACGCTGGAACGTGTCTCTTATACACATCT
>NZ_JBRREA010000055.1:0-29821 GCF_056759975.1 Stenotrophomonas sp. STEN031 | reverse complement strand
CCTCCGTCGCTCCTTCCTCCCCCTGCGGCCCGCGCGCGGCCCTCGGCGGGCCCGCGCCTCCCCGCCCCCGGGCCGCCCCCCCCCCCCCCACTACAGGGGCTAAACATACGCGGCAGTAGGGGTTGCGCCAGATTCGGTGCTGCGACTTGGTCGCACTGGTGAGCTAGACTGTGGGCCCTGTCGTGGCCGCAAGGCCGCCCTGAACGGAATTGTCATCCCGCATGAGTTGGCTCAGCAAGTTGATGCCGTCCGGCATCCGTACCGACAACACGCCCTCCAAAAAACGCAGCGTCCCCGAGGGGCTGTGGGAAAAATGCAATAGCTGCGGCGCGGCCCTGTACCGCCCGGAGCTGGAAGAAAACCTTGAGGTCTGCCCGAAATGCGGGCACCACATGGCCATCCGCGCGCGCGCGCGCCTGGCCGCGCTGTTCGATGCGGACAGCACCAGCGAGATCGCCGCCCGCCTCGGGCCGACCGATGTGCTCAAGTTCAAGGACCAGAAGAAGTACGTCGAGCGCATCAAGGCCAGCCAGAAGAGTACCGGCGAGTACGATGCGCTGGTGGCCATGCGCGGCCTGCTGAAGGGGCGCCCGTTGGTGGCCTCGTCCTTCGATTTCGCCTTCATGGGCGGCTCGATGGGGTCGGTGGTCGGCGAGCGTTTCGCCCTGGCTGCGGAAACCGCGCTGGAGATCGGCTCCCCTTATGTGTGCTTCTCCGCCTCCGGTGGTGCGCGCATGCAGGAGGGCCTGTTCTCGCTGATGCAGATGGCCAAGACCTCGGCCGCGTTGGCCAAGCTGCGCGAAGCCGGTCTGCCGTACATCTCGGTACTGACCCATCCCACCACCGGTGGCGTGTCGGCCTCGTTCGCGATGCTGGGTGATATCAACATCGCCGAGCCGCAGGCGCTGATCGGCTTTGCCGGCCCGCGCGTGATCGAACAGACCGTGCGCGAGAAGCTGCCGGAAGGCTTCCAGCGTTCGGAGTTCCTGCTCGAGCACGGCGCCATCGACCAGATCTGCGACCGTCGCGAAATGCGTGACCGCCTGGCCGACCTGCTGGCCATGCTCGGCCGTCAGCCGCAGCACGAAGAAGCCGCTGCCTGATGAGCACGCGCAAGTATTTTGGTACCGACGGCATCCGCGGCCGGGTCGGCAAGGGCGTCATTTCCGCCGATTTCGTGCTGCGGGTCGGCAATGCGCTGGGGCGTGTGCTGGTTGCCCGCAGCGGCGGTACCCAACCGACCGTGGTGATCGGCAAGGACACGCGCATCTCCGGCTATATGTTCGAGTCGGCGCTGGAAGCGGGCCTGGTTGCCGCAGGCGCCAACGTGCAGCTGATCGGGCCGATGCCGACCCCTGCGGTGGCCTTCCTGGCGCATACGCTGGGTGCCGATGCCGGCATCGTCATCAGTGCCTCGCACAACCCGCACTACGACAACGGCATCAAGTTCTTCTCGGCCGAGGGCGAAAAGCTCGATGACGCGACCGAGCTGGCACTTGAGGCGGCGATGGACCAGCCGTTTTCGACGGTGGAATCCGAGCAGTTGGGCAAGGCGGTGCGGGCGCGCGATGCGGTCGGCCGTTACATCGAGTTCTGCAAGGCCAGCGTGCCGCGTGATTTCTATCTGCGCGGGCTCAAGGTCGTGCTCGATTGCGCCCATGGTGCTACCTACCACGTCGCGCCGCTGCTGTTCCGTGAGCTGGGCGCGGACGTGACCGCGATCGGCGCCGAGCCGAATGGCATCAACATCAACGATGGCGTTGGCTCCATGCACATCGACAACCTGGCGCGCAAAGTGACCGAGGTTGGCGCCGATATCGGCATTGCCTTCGATGGCGATGGCGACCGCGTGTTGATGGTCGATCACACCGGTGCTGCGGTGGATGGCGACGGCTTGCTGTACGTGCTGGCCAGGGCATGGCAGGCCAATGGCCGCCTGCGTGGTCCGGTAGTCGGTACGCTGATGACCAATTACGGGCTGGAGCAGGCGCTGGAGCGTCTCGGCATCCCGTTCATCCGTGCCAATGTCGGCGACCGCTATGTGCATCAGGCCCTGGTTGAAGGCAATGGGGTGCTTGGCGGTGAGGCTTCCGGTCATATTCTGTGCCTGGACCGGGCGACCACTGGCGATGCCATCGTCAGTGCACTGCAGGTGCTGCAAGTGCTGGGTGACGCTGGCGTCAGTCTGCGCCAGGCACTGCAGGACCTGGTGATGGTGCCGCAGAAGACGATCAATGTGCGCCTGGAGACGGGGGCGCGCGAAGTGGTCGCGAGTGCGCCGGTACAGGCCGCGCTGGCGGCCGCGCAGGCGGCGGTGGCCGGGCGGGGCAGGGCATTCCTGCGGCCGTCGGGTACCGAGCCGGTGGTGCGGGTCACAGTCGAGGCCGATGAGGCCGGGTTGATGAGCGCTACGCTTGAGGCGCTGGCCGCTGCGGTTCGTTCGGCTGCCGCACAGGTTTGAGCTGGATCATAGTGGTGTTGCCGGGACGTCGGTTTCAATAGCCGGCGTCCCGTTCCCTTCTTTGGAGTTTTGTATGAGTTCCCGCATTCCCACCCTCGACATCACCCGTTTCGATACCGACCGTGACGCCTTCGTGGCTGAGCTGGGCGCGGCGTATCGTCAGTGGGGTTTTGCGGGCATTCGCAACCACGGCATACCACAGGCGGAAATCGACGCCGCATATGACGTGTTCAAGGCATTCTTCGCGTTGCCGGAAGATGTGAAGAAGCAGTATCACATCGCCGGCGGTGGCGGTGCGCGTGGCTATACCCAGTTCGGCGTGGAAACCGCCAAGGGTTCCAAGCACTTCGATCTGAAGGAGTTCTGGCATATCGGTCGCGAGATCGCCGACGACTCCAAGTACCGCGAAGTGATGCCGCCGAACCTGTGGCCCAGCGAGGTGCCGGGGTTCAAGGAGCATGGCTACGGCCTGTACCAGAAGCTGGACCAGCTGGGCTCGCGGGTGCTGTCGGCGCTGGCCCTGCATATCGGTCTGCCGGAGAACTACTTCGCAGACAAGACCAACAACGGCAACTCGATCCTGCGCCCGATCCACTATCCGCCGATCACCACCGATGACATCCCCAACGTGCGCGCTGGCGCACATGGCGACATCAATTTCATCACCTTGCTGGTCGGTGCCAGTGCGGCTGGTCTGGAAGTGCAGTCGCATGAAGGTGAGTGGGTCCCGTTCACCTCGGATGCCGACACCATCGTGGTCAACATCGGCGACATGCTGCAGCGCCTGACCAACCATGTGTACCCGTCCACCATTCACCGCGTGGTCAATCCCCCGGGTGAGCTGGCACGCCAGCCGCGCTACTCGGTGCCGTTCTTCCTGCATCCGAATCCGGATTTCCTGATCGACGTGCTGCCATCGTGCATCACTGCCGAAAACCCGAGTCGCTACCCGCAGGCGATCACCGCCCACGGTTTCCTGGAAGAGCGCCTGCGTGAGATCAAGCTGAAGTAAGGCGGGGTCGGCCCTACGGCCTGTTGCATGAACGCCGCCGCGGCCCCTGGCCCGGCGGCGTTTTTTTTGCATCTTGTCTTCCGTTGTCTGCAGTTTGTCCTGTTTATGTCCGCATATCGGCTATCCTTTGCCGATACTTTTCATCGGGGAGTTATGCCTGAATGCGCCAAAAAATCGTTGCAGGTAACTGGAAGCTGCACGGCAGCCGTCAATTCGCCACCGACCTGGTCGGGCAGGTGGCTGCCGGTCTGCCGTTGCCGGGGGTGCGTCTGGTGATCCTGCCGCCGCTGCCGTATCTGGGCGATCTGGTCGAGGATTTCGAGGCGACCGAGCTGGCGTTTGGCTCGCAGGATGTCAGCAGTAACGAGAAGGGCGCCTATACCGGCGAGGTGTCAGCCAGCATGCTGGTGGACGTTGGCGCCACCCACGGCCTGGTCGGGCATTCCGAGCGCCGCCAGTACCATCACGAGAGTAGTGAGCTGGTGGCGCGGAAATTCGTGGCCGCCATCAATGCTGGTCTTGTTCCAGTCTTATGCGTTGGTGAGACGCTGGAGCAGCGTGAAGCAGGGCAGACCGAGTTGGTGATTGCCTCCCAGTTGGCACCGGTGCTGGAGCTTGCCGGGGTGCAGGCCTTCGCCAAGGCCATTGTGGCCTATGAGCCGGTGTGGGCGATTGGCACGGGTCGCACGGCGACGCCAGAGCAGGCGCAGGCGGTGCATGCGTTCATTCGTGGCGTAGTGGCAGAGCGCGATGCTAGAATTGCGGATTCGTTGTCGATCCTTTATGGCGGCAGCGTCAAGCCCGACAACGCAGCAGAGCTGTTTTCACAGCCTGACGTAGATGGCGGGCTGGTAGGTGGCGCTTCGCTGGTGGCGGCTGATTTTCTGGCCATCGCGAGGGCAGCGGCCGGTCGCTAACGGGTAATTGTCCGGGACGGATTTCAAATGCTGATGTTGATCCTCAATGTGGTCTATGTGCTGGTGGCGCTCGCGATGATCGCGCTGATCCTGATGCAGCGTGGTTCGGGTGCTGCCGCGGGTTCGGGTTTTGGCGCGGGCGCGTCGGGCACGGTGTTTGGCGCGCGTGGTGCGTCCAACTTCCTGTCCAAGAGCACCAAATGGCTGGCCGTGGTGTTCTTCGGCATCAGCTTGTTCATGGCCTGGTATGCCAGCCACGGTTCGCGTCCGGCGGACCAGGGTGTTGGCCTGATGGGTGCGGTTGAGGCGGCTGCTCCGGCAGCGACGCCGGCGGCACCGGCGGGTGAGTTGCAGTCCGTTCCGGCCGCCCCGGCGGCGGCAGCGGTGGGTGAAGTGCCGCAGGCGACGGCTCCGGCGGAAAATATTCCCGCCAAGAGCGAAGAAAAGCCCGCTGAACCCGCACAGAAAGACTGAAGACGGTTACAATACGCGGCGCACTGCGAAGCAGCTGTGCTGACGTAAGCCCAGGTGGCGGAATTGGTAGACGCACTACCTTGAGGTGGTAGCGACGAGAGTCGTAGGGGTTCGAGTCCCCTCTTGGGCACCATTGTTTTATGCGGGTACACGGGTTGCAGCAGCGGCCCGTCGTGGCAAGTCCCGTTCATCCCCCATGCCTTGGCACCTGCAGGTGTCCCGGGCAGAGGCAAGAGAGAATCGCTGTGCTGGCCGAATATTTGCCGTCTCTGCTGTTTCTGATCGTCGCCACCGGCATTGGCGTTGCGCTGATGTTGATCGGTCGGTTCCTCGCTCCGCGTTCGCCGGACACCGAGAAACTCTCCGCCTACGAGTGTGGCTTCGAGGCGTTCGAGAACGCGCGCATGAAGTTCGACGTGCGCTACTACCTCATCGCCATCCAGTTCATCGTCTTTGACCTGGAAATCATCTTTATTGTGCCTTGGACCCAGGTGTTCATGGAGCTCGGCGCGCGTTCGCTGGTCACCATGGGCCTGTTCGTGGGCATGCTGTTCCTCGGCTTTATCTACGTGTGGAAGAAGGGAGCGCTGGAATGGGAGTGATCCAAACTCTCGACGGCCTGATGAACAACCCCGTCCCGGAAGGGCGGGTTGATGACATTCTGCGGCCTGAAGGCGACAACCCCCTGCTCGAGAAGGGCTATGTGACCACCAGCGTTGACGCGCTGTTGAACTGGGCACGTACCGGCTCGATGTGGCCCATGACCTTCGGTCTGGCCTGCTGTGCGGTGGAGATGATGCATGCCGGTGCAGCGCGTCTGGACCTGGACCGCTACGGTGTGGTGTTCCGCCCCTCGCCGCGTCAGTCCGACGTGATGATCGTGGCCGGCACCCTGGTCAACAAGATGGCCCCGGCGCTGCGCAAGGTCTACGACCAGATGCCGGACCCGAAGTGGGTCATCTCGATGGGTAGCTGCGCCAATGGTGGCGGTTATTACCATTATTCCTATGCCGTGGTGCGCGGTTGTGATCGCGTGGTGCCAGTGGACGTGTATGTCCCGGGTTGCCCGCCGACAGCCGAAGCGCTGGTGTACGGCATCTTGCAGCTGCAGAAGAAGATCTGGCGTACCCAGACCATCGCACGCTGACCCCCTTTCAAATCAAGAGCACGCCAGCCCCCATGGCCCAGCAAGCACCTTCTCTCATCGATAAACTTCGCGCCCGTTTTGCCGGTGCGCAGGTTGTGGTGGTCGAACCGCGCGGCGAAGTAACGCTGGAAGTGGCTGTTGCCGATTGGCACGCAACCGCTCTGGCATTGCGTGACGAACTCGGTTTCGAACATGCCACCGACCTGTGCGGCGTCGATTACCTCGGCTACGGCAGCGACGAGTGGGATACCTCGGACGTTTCCTCGCATGGCTTCAGCCGTGGCGTGGAAGGCAGTGGCGCCGGTCGTTTCGCCTGGGGTGAATTCCCCAGTCACGAAACTGCCGAGGGCGCGCAGCCGGACGCCATGCCGAAGCAGCGCTTTGCGGTGGTCTGCCAGCTGCGTTCCTACCAGCACAACCAGCTGCTGCGCATCCGCTGCTACGCGCCGAGCGAGTCGCTGCCGGTGGTGGCCTCGCTGACCGATATCTACCCGGGCCTGAACTGGTTCGAGCGCGAAGCGTTCGACCTGTACGGCGTGATCTTCGAAGGTCACCCGGACCTGCGTCGCATCCTGACCGACTACGGTTTCGTGGGCCATCCTTTCCGCAAGGATTTCCCGCTGATCGGCAACGTCGAAGTGCGTTACGACGAAGAAAAGAAGCGTGTGGTCTACGAGCCGGTGACTTCGGTCGAGCCGCGCGTAGGCGTGCCGCGTGTTATCCGCGACGATGCCCGTTTCCAGACCGCTGAAGGCGAGCGCGCGCAGACGGAGGCAAGCAAGTGAGTGCGGACGTAAAGAGGGAATTCCACCAGGCCTCGCAGGCCTTTGCGAGCAATCCTGCCGAAGCGAAGCAGGAGATCCGCAACTACACGATGAATTTCGGCCCGCAGCATCCGGCCGCGCACGGTGTGCTGCGCCTGATCCTGGAAATGGATGGCGAAACCATCATGCGCGCCGATCCGCATATCGGCCTGCTGCACCGCGCGACCGAGAAGCTGGCCGAGTCCAAGCCGTTCAACCAGTCGATCGGTTATATGGATCGCCTGGATTACTGCTCGATGATGTGCAACGAGCACGCCTATGTCCGCGCCATCGAAACCCTGGTGGGTATCGAAGTGCCGGAGCGTGCGCAGTACATCCGTACCCTGTTCGATGAAGTCACCCGCATCCTGAACCACCTGATGTGGCTGGGCTCCAACGGCCTGGATCTGGGTGCGATGGCGGTAATGCTGTACGCCTTCCGTGAGCGCGAAGAGCTGATGGATTGCTATGAGGCAGTCTCCGGCGCGCGCATGCACGCGGCGTACTACCGTCCGGGCGGCGTGTACCGCGACCTGCCGGACACCATGCCCAAGTACAAGGAATCGCGTTGGCACAAGGGCAATGCGCTCAAGCGCCTGAACGCCTCGCGCGAGGGCTCGCTGCTCGACTTCCTGGAGAACTTCACCAATGAGTTCCCCAAGCGCGTCGACGAATACGAAACCCTGCTGACCGACAACCGTATCTGGAAGCAGCGTACCGTTGGCATCGGCGTGGTCACCCCGGAACACGCGCTGTCCTGGGGCATGACCGGCGTGATGCTGCGTGGCTCGGGCATTGCCTGGGACCTGCGCAAGAAGCAGCCGTATGCCAAGTACGATGCGGTCGATTTCGACCTGCCGCTGGGCACCAACGGCGACTGCTACGACCGTTACCTTGTCCGCGTTGCCGAGATGCGCGAATCCAACCGCATCATCAAGCAGTGTGTGCAGTGGCTGAAGGCCAACCCCGGCCCGGTGATGGTCAAGAACTTCAAGGTCGCTCCGCCGGCTCGCGCCGAGATGAAGGACGACATGGAAGCGCTGATCCATCACTTCAAGCTGTTCAGTGAAGGCTACTGCGTCCCGGCTGGTGAAACCTATGCAGCGGTCGAAGCGCCCAAGGGCGAGTTCGGTTGCTACCTGGTGTCCGACGGTGCCAACAAGCCGTTCCGCGCGCACCTGCGCGCACCGGGCTTCGCCCACCTGTCGTCGATCGATTCGGTCGTGCGCGGCCACATGCTGGCCGACGTGGTGGCGATGATCGGTACCTACGACCTGGTGTTCGGTGAGGTTGACCGGTAATGCCGGCGAGCCACACATCGCCCGTTGCCTGCGCAGCCCTGCTGCCGCAGGCATCGGTTTTTCAGAATTTGGTATTCGTTGAGGTCGGCCGATGAAGGCGACGGGTAATTACGAGGCGGCGCGCGACGTCGACCCGATGGTGGTGTTGAGCGACAAGACACGCGCTCACATCGATCACTGGCTGACCAAGTTCCCGCCGGAGCGCAAGCGTTCGGCGGTGCTGCAGGGTCTGCATGCCGCGCAGGAGCAGAACCAGGGCTGGCTGAGCGACGAGCTGATCGCCGCTGTTGCCAAGTACCTGGACCTGCCGTTCGTGTGGGCCTACGAGGTTGCCACCTTCTACTCGATGTTCGAGACCGAGAAGGTGGGCCGCAACAACGTCGCCATCTGCACCAACATCAGCTGCTGGCTCAACGGCGCCGACGACATCGTCCGCCACTGCGAGAAGAAGCTGGGCATCAAGCACGGTGAATCGACTGCAGACGGCCGCGTCTACCTCAAGAAAGAGGAAGAGTGCCTGGCTGGCTGCGCGGGCGCACCGATGATGGTCATCAACGGTCATTACCACGAGCGCCTGACGCTGGACCAGGTCGACGCGCTGCTGGACGGGCTGGAGTAAGGCATGGCACACCACGAATCCAAGGGCCCGGTCGGACCGGCGCCGCTTCCGCACAACGTGGTTTACACCACGCTGCACTACGACACCCCGTGGTCGTACGAAAGCTATCTGAAGACCGGTGGCTACGCCGCGCTGCGCAAGATCATCGAAGAGAAGATCGCGCCGGCCGACGTCATCGAGATGGTCAAGCAGTCCGGCCTGCGCGGCCGCGGCGGCGCGGGCTTCCCGACCGGCCTGAAGTGGTCCTTCATGCCCAAGGGCGATGTGCAGAAGTACATCCTGTGCAACTCGGATGAATCCGAGCCGGGTACCTGCAAGGACCGCGACATCCTGCGCTACAACCCGCACTCGGTGGTGGAAGGCATGGCGATCGCCTGCTACGCCACCGGTTCGACCGTGGGCTACAACTACCTGCGTGGTGAGTTCCACCACGAGCCGTTCGAGCATTTCGAGCAGGCCCTGGCCGATGCCTACAAGCACGGCTGGCTGGGCAAGAACGTGCTGGGCAGCGGCGTAGACATCGACATTTATGGCGCACTCGGCGCTGGCGCCTACATCTGCGGCGAAGAAACCGCATTGATGGAGTCGCTGGAAGGCAAGAAGGGCCAGCCGCGTTACAAACCGCCGTTCCCGGCCAACTTCGGCCTGTACGGCAAGCCGTCGACGATCAACAACACCGAAACCTATGGTTCGGTGCCGGCGATCATCCGCAACGGCCCGGAATGGTTCAAGAACCTGAGCCTGACCAACAACGGTGGCCCGAAGTGCTTCTCGGTCTCCGGTTGCGTGACCAAGGGCGGCAATTTCGAAGTGCCGTTGGGCACCACCTTTGATGACCTGCTGGCGATGGCCGGTGGTCTGCGTCCGGGCCGTACGCTGAAGGCGGCGATTCCGGGCGGCGTGTCGATGCCGGTGCTGACCGCCGAGCAGCTCAAGGGCCTGCCGATGGACTACGACACCATCCGCGCACTGGGCTCGGGCCTGGGTTCGGGGGCCATCGTGGTGCTGGATGACAGCGTCTGCTGCGTCAAGTTCGCCTGCCGCATCAGCCAGTTCTTCCACAAGGAATCCTGTGGCCAGTGCACCCCGTGCCGTGAGGGCACCGGTTGGATGCACCGCGTGCTGGAGCGCATCGTTGCCGGCCAGGCCACGATGGAAGACCTGCATCAGCTGAAGACGGTGGCCGGCCAGATCGAAGGCCACACCATCTGTGCGTTCGGTGAGGCGGCAGCGTGGCCGATCCAAGGCTTCCTGCGCCAGTTCTGGAACGAATTCGAGTACTACATCGTCAACGGTCATTCGATGGTTGACGGCAAGAAGGTGGAGGCTGCTGCCGCATGAGCGCGCAACCGGTAAATCCCAACGTACCGCCGGATCACGTCACCATCGATATCGATGGTCAGACCCTGGTCGTACCCAAGGGTTCGATGATCATCCAGGCCGCCGACAAGGCCGGCATTCCGATTCCGCGCTTCTGCTACCACGAGAAGCTGCCGATCGCCGCCAACTGCCGCATGTGCCTGGTCGACGTTGAAAAGTCGCCCAAGCCGTCGCCGGCCTGTGCCACCCCGGTCATGGATGGCATGAAGATCCAGACCCGCAACGAAAAGGCGCTCAAGTACCAGCGTTCGGTGATGGAGTTCCTGCTCATCAACCACCCGCTGGACTGCCCGATCTGCGATCAGGGCGGCGAGTGCGAGCTGCAGGACGTGTCGCTGGGCTACGGCCGCTCGGTCAGCCGCTTCAACGAGCGCAAGCGCGTTGTGGTCGACGAGGACATGGGGCCGCTGGTCGCCACCGAGATGACCCGCTGCATCCAGTGCACCCGCTGCGTGCGCTTCACCGCTGAAGTCGCTGGCACCTACGAGCTGGGTGGCATGTCGCGCGGTGAAAACCTGCAGATCGGCACCTATGACGGCAAGCCGCTGACCACCGAGCTGTCCGGCAACGTCATCGACGTGTGCCCGGTCGGTGCGCTGACCAACAAGGTGTTCCAGTTCAAGGCGCGCCCGTGGGAACTGACCGCACGCGAGTCGCTGGGTTACCACGACGCGATGGGTTCCAACCTGTTCCTGCACGTGCGCCGTGGCGAAGTGCTGCGCGCTGTGCCGCGTGACAACGAGCTGGTCAACGAGTGCTGGCTGTCGGACCGTGACCGTTATTCGCACCAGGGCCTGTATTCGGCTGACCGCGCGGTCAAGCCGCTGCAGAAGGTCAATGGCGAGTGGAAGGAAGTGAGTTGGGCCGAAGGCTTGGCCGCTGCACGTGAAATCTTCGAAGCCAACCGTGGCGACGAGCTCGGCGTGCTGGTGCACCCGGCGACGTCGAACGAGGAGGGCGCATTGCTGGCCCGCCTGGCCGCTGGCCTGGGTTCGAACAACATCGACCACCGCATCAACAACCGCGATTTCTCCGACGCCCCGGTTGCCGAAGTGTTCGGCATGTCGTTGGCCGAGATCGAGCACGCCGACCAGATCGTTGTGCTGGGTAGCAATATCCGCCACGAACTGCCGCTGCTGCACGCTCGCCTGCGCAAGGCACAGACCACCAACGGCGCCAAGATCCATTCGATCAACCCGGTCGATTTCGACTTCGCGTTCAAGCTGGCTGGCAAGCACATCGTTGCACCGTCACGCTTCGTCGAGACGCTGGGCAACGCGCAGCTGGTCGATGCAGTGAAGGCTGGCAACAACACCGTCATCATCGTCGGTGCGATTGCCGAGAATCATCCGCAGGCTGCTGCGATCCGTTCGGCCGCCAGCGCGTTTGCCGCTGCCACCGGCGCCAAGCTGTGCCGCATCCCGCAGGGTGCCAATGCCGTGGGCCTGGCCCAGGCTGGCGTGCTGCCGGCCGGCAAGGACGTCAATGCAATGCTGGCGCAGCCGCGCAAGGCCTATGCCCTGTACGGCATCGAGCCGGGTCTGGACTTCGCCGATACCGCCGCTGCCCGCAAGGCGCTGGCCGGTGCCAAGGTTGTGGCCTTCAGCCACTTCGCCTGCACCTCGACCCGCGATGTGGCCGATGTGATCCTGCCGATCGGCGCGCTGCCGGAAATCGACGCAACGCTGACCAATCTGGACGGCCGCAACCAGGTCGCCCGTGCCGGTGGCAAGCTGCAAGGCGAGGCCCGCGAGGGCTGGCGCGTGCTGCGTGCCCTCGGTGGTGACCTGCAGCTGGCCGGTTTCGGCTTCACCGATCTGGCCGGCCTGCGTGCCAGCCTGCAGCCGGTGACCGTCAAGGTGTCCGCTTCGGCACAGCCGCAGCCGGCAGGCGAGGGCTTCGAAGTGGCTTCGACCCCGGCGATCTACCGCACCGACGCCGTCGTGCGTCGCGCGCAGGCGCTGCAGTCGCATCCGCTCAACAATGATCCGCGCATCGTGCTCAATGCCGATGACGCCGCGCGTCTGCAGCTGACCGAAGGCCAGATGGCCAAGGTCGGCACCGACGCCGGCCGCGCCACCTTGTCGGTGGTGGTTGACGCTCGCGTCGCCGCCGGCACGGTGTGGATTGAATCGGGCCACGGCGCAACCGCGCCGCTGGGTGCCGCACGTGTAACGGTGGTGGCTGCATGAACGAGTTGCTGTTGAACGCGGTCGATCCGCTGCACCAGTGGTTTCTGGCCCTGGGCGATATCGGCATCGTGCTGTGGACGGTGCTGAAGATCCTGGTGATCGCCATGCCGATCATCATCTCGGTTGCCTTCTACGTGTTGTGGGAGCGCAAGCTGATCGGCTGGATGCACGTCCGCCACGGGCCGATGTACGTCGGTCTTGGTGGCCTGCTGCAGGCCTTCGCCGACGTCACCAAGCTGTTGTTCAAGGAAATCATCGCGCCGGCCAGCGCCCACAAGGCGATGTACGTCATCGCGCCGCTGATCGTGCTGGCACCGTCGTTCGCGGCGTGGGCCGTGGTTCCGTTCGACTACAAGCTGGTGCTGTCCAACGCCAACGTCGGCCTGCTGTACCTGCTGGCGATGACCTCGCTGGGCGTGTACGGCGTGATCCTGGCCGGTTGGGCATCCAACTCCAAGTACGCCTTCCTCGGTGCGATGCGTTCGGCCGCACAGGTGGTCAGCTACGAAATCGCGATGGGTTTTGCCCTGGTTGGCGTGATGATCGCCGCCGGCAGCCTGAACCTGACCGATATCGTACTGGCGCAGAAGGGTAATTCGGGCCTGTTCGACTGGTTCCTGCTGCCGCTGTTCCCGCTGTTCGTCGTGTATTGGGTGTCCGGCGTTGCCGAAACCAACCGCGCGCCGTTCGACGTGGTCGAAGGCGAGTCGGAAATTGTGGCCGGCCACATGGTGGAGTACTCCGGCGGTGCGTTCGCACTGTTCTTCCTGGCCGAGTACGCCAACATGATCCTGGTCAGCTTCCTGATCTCGATCTTCTTCCTCGGTGGCTGGTTGAGCCCGCTCCAGGGTTGGATCACGGCAGACATCTCGCCGTGGATCAACTGGATCTGGACCGGCGGCTGGCCGTGGCTGCTGCTGAAGGTGCTGTTCTTCGCCAGTGCGTACATCTGGTTCCGTGCCAGCTTCCCGCGCTTCCGCTATGACCAGATCATGCGTCTGGGCTGGAAGGTGTTCATCCCGCTGACCATTTTCTGGATCGCGGTGACGGCACTGATGGTGTTCTACGGCGTGATCCAGAAGGGCGTTTGATTCATGAATAAGATCACCCACTATTTCAAAAGTCTGTTGCTGCTCGAGTTGCTCGGTGGCCTGTGGCTGACGCTGAAGTACGCGTTCAAGCCCAAGTACACCGTGATGTACCCGATGGAGAAATTCCCGCAGTCGCCGCGCTTCCGTGGCCTGCATGCCCTGCGCCGTTACCCCAACGGTGAAGAGCGCTGCATCGCCTGCAAGCTGTGCGAAGCGGTGTGCCCGGCACTGGCCATCACCATCGACTCGGCCAAGCGCGAAGACGGCACCCGCCGCACCACGCGTTACGAGATCGATCTGTTCAAGTGCATCTTCTGCGGCTTCTGCGAAGAAAGCTGCCCGGTGGACTCGATCGTCGAGACCCACATTCTCGAGTACCACTTCGAGAAGCGTGGCGAGAACATCATCACCAAGCCGCAGCTGCTGGCACTGGGCGACCGGCTTGAAGCCGAAATCGCCGAGCGCCGCGCCGCCGACGCCGCCTTCCGCTGAGGTCTTGAGATGGATTGGGTAAATATTTGTTTCTGGTTCTTCTCCATCATTGCCGGCATTTCCGCGGCAGCGGTGATCAGTGTGCGCAACCCGGTATACGCCGTGCTGTGCTTGATCCTGACGTTCTTCTCCATCGCCTGCGTCTGGCTGCTGGTGGGGGCGGAGTTCCTTGGCGTCACCCTGGTGCTGGTGTACGTCGGCGCGGTGATGGTGTTGTTCCTGTTCGTGGTGATGATGTTGGACATCGACACCACCAACCTGCGTGAAGGCTGGGTGCGTTACCTGCCGGTCGGCCTGGTGGTCGCGGTGGTGATGCTGGTGCAGATGCTGACCCTGATCGGGGTCAAGGCGCGCACCGCACCGTTCCCGGTGGACAACGCCGCGGCGGTGGCTGCCGATACGTCGAACATCACCTGGCTGGCACGCAGCCTGTTCACCGAATACCTGCTGCCGTTCGAGTTTGCTGCCGTGATCCTGACCGTGGCCGTGGTGGCAGCCGTGATGCTGACCCTGCGCCGTCGCCAGGGCCTGAAGACGCAGAACCCGACCGCACAGACCATGACCAAGGCAAAAGACCGCCTGCGCATGGTCAAGATGGCCGCCGAAAAGCCGGTGGTGCAGGTCGATACGCAACATGACGGTGGCGAGGAGGCCAAGCCATGATTTCCCTGGGCCATATGCTCGCACTCGGTGCGGTGATGTTCTGCATCAGCGTTGCCGGCATCTTCCTCAACCGGAAGAACATCATCGTGCTGTTGATGTCGATCGAACTGATGCTGCTGTCGGTGAACATCAACTTCATCGCCTTCTCGCGTGAGCTCGGCGACACCGCCGGTCAGCTGTTCGTGTTCTTCATCCTGACCGTGGCCGCAGCCGAAGCTGCAATCGGCCTCGCGATCCTGGTGACCTTGTTCCGTACTCGCCACACCATCAACGTGGGCGAAGTCGATTCGCTGAAGGGCTGATCCGAAGATGGAAATCACTCTCTCCAAGAGTCTGTTGATTGCAGTGGTGCTGGCACCGCTGTTCGGCAGCATCATCGCCGGCCTGTTCGGTCGTCAGGTGGGGCGCAAGGGCGCCCAGTACATCACCATCCTGGGCGTGGCGATCAGCTGCGGCCTGTCGGCCTACATCTTCTCCCAGCTGCTGTGGGGTGGGGCGCAGCCGTTCAACCAGAACGTCTACACCTTCTTTGAAGTCGGCCAATATGCGGCGCATGTCGGTTTCATGATCGATCGCCTGACCGCGATGATGATGGTGGTGGTGACCTTCGTGTCGCTGCTGGTGCATATCTACTCGATCGGCTACATGGCCGAGGACGATGGCTACCAGCGCTTCTTCAGCTATATCTCGCTGTTCACCTTCTCGATGCTCACCCTGGTGATGAGCAACAACTTCCTGCAGCTGTTCTTCGGCTGGGAAGCGGTGGGCCTGGTGTCGTACCTGCTGATCGGTTTCTACTTCAAGAAGCCCACGGCCATCTTCGCCAACATGAAGGCCTTCCTGGTCAACCGCGTTGGTGACTTCGGCTTCCTGCTCGGCATCGCCGGCATCCTGTGGGCCTTCGGTTCGCTGGATTACGCCACCGTGTTCGCCAACGCCAGCACCGTGCTGGGCTCGGATGTGACCGGTCACGCGATGGTGCAGCTGATCGGCGACCACCAGTGGAGCGTGGCGACCATCATCTGCATCTGCCTGTTCATCGGTGCGATGGGCAAGTCGGCACAGGTTCCGCTGCACGTCTGGCTGCCGGACTCGATGGAAGGCCCGACCCCGATCTCGGCGCTGATCCACGCCGCGACCATGGTCACCGCGGGTATCTTCATGGTCACCCGCATGTCGCCGCTGTTCGAGCTGTCGCAGACCGCGCTGGACTTCATCCTGTTCATCGGTGCCACCACCGCGTTCTTCACCGGCCTGATCGGCATCGTGCAGACCGACATCAAGCGTGTGGTTGCGTATTCCACGCTGTCGCAGCTGGGCTACATGACGGTTGCACTCGGTGTGTCGGCCTACTCGGGCGCCGTATTCCACCTGATGACCCACGCCTTCTTCAAGGCGCTGCTGTTCCTGGGTGCCGGTTCGGTCATCATGGGCATGCACCATGAGCAGAACATGATGAAGATGGGCGGCCTGCGCAAATACATGCCGGTTACCCACATCACCATGTGGATCGGTACGCTGGCCCTGGTGGGGACGCCGTTCTTCTCGGGTTTCTACTCGAAGGACACCATCATCGAAGCGGCCGCGATGCATGCGCACGCTGCCGAGGCTGGCTGGGTTGCCCTGTACGGTTACTGGGCGGTGCTCGGTGGCGTGATCGTCACCAGCTTCTACAGTTTCCGCCTGCTGTTCCTGACCTTCTTCGGCAAGGAACGCTTCCGCGACGCACACGATGATCACCACGCTGATCATGGCCACGGCCACGATGACCACCACGGTCATGGTGCGCACGAGCCGCACGAGTCGCCGCTGGTGGTGACCGTGCCGCTGATCCTGCTTGCCATCCCGTCCATCCTCATCGGCTTCTTCACCATTGGCCCGATGCTGTTTGGTACCGGCTGGGATGGTCATGCTGCCGCTGTTGGCATCCCCGGCCAGGCCATGTCGTTCTTCACCGGCATCGTCGACTTCTACGACCCGGCGCGCGACACCATCGCCGAGGTGGGCAAGGAGTTCTGGCACGGTTCGGTGGCCTATGCGATACACGGCATGCAGATGCCGGCGTTCTGGCTGACCGTTGCAGGTTTCGCGCTGGCCTGGGTGTTCTACATCTGGAAGCCGGAACTGGCAGGGCAGGCTCGCAAGACCCTGGCACCGGTGGTTTCGGTGCTGGAAAACAAGTACGGCTTCGACAAGCTCTGGATCGACGGCTTTGCCGGCGGTGGTGTGCAGCTCGGCAAGGCCGCCCGTGCCGTTGATAGCACGGTCGTTGATGGGGTGATGGTCAATGGTTCGGCGCGTCTGGTCGACCTGGCTGCCAACCTGTTGCGCCGCACCCAATCCGGTTTCCTCTACCACTACGCGTTCGCGATGATCATCGGCCTGATTGCCCTGTTGGGCGTGCTGATGCATTTCTGGCGTTGACCTGTACGGAATAGAAGACGTGTCGAACTGGCCTCTACTTAGTATCCTCATCTGGCTGCCGATCCTCGGCGGTGCGTTGATCCTCGCTGTGCGCAACGCCCAGGCCGCCCGTTGGGCGTCCCTGGCGGTGGCATTGCTCACCCTCCTGCTCAGCCTCGGCTTGCTCAGCGGTTACGACCGCGGCGCTGCCGATGTGATGCAGTTCGTCGAACAGCACCCGTGGATCCCGGCGTTCGACATCGGCTACAACCTGGCGGTCGACGGCATCGCCATCGCCCTGATCCTGCTGACCACGCTGATCGGCGTGCTGGCACTGATCGGCGCCTGGGGCGTGGTCGACAAGCGCGTCAACCAGTACGTGGCCGCCTTCCTTATCCTGGAGGGCGTGACGGTCGGCATCTTCGCCGCGACCGACGCGATGCTGTTCTACGTGTTCTTCGAAGCCATGTTGATCCCGATGTTCCTGATCATCGGTGTCTGGGGCGGCCCGCGTCGTATCTACGCTGCCATGAAGTTCTTCCTGTACACCTTCCTCGGCTCAGTGCTGATGCTGGTGGCGCTGATCTACCTGTACCTGAAGGGCGGCAGCTTCCAGCTGGTCGACCTGTACCAGCTGCAGCTCTCTGCCAAGGAGCAGACCTGGATATTCTTTGCGTTCCTGATCGCCTTCGCGGTCAAGGTGCCGATGTTCCCGGTGCACACCTGGCTGCCGGACGCGCACGTGGAAGCGCCCACCGCCGGTTCGGTGATCCTGGCCGCGATCGCACTGAAGATCGGTGGCTATGGTTTCCTGCGCTTCAACCTGCCGATCGTTCCCGATGCCAGCCACGAGTGGGCCTGGCTGGTGATCGCGCTGTCGCTGGTGGCGGTGATCTACGTCGGCCTGGTGGCGATGGTGCAGGACGACATGAAGAAGCTGATCGCCTATTCGTCGGTCGCGCACATGGGTTTCGTCACCCTGGGTACCTTCACCGCACTGTGGCTGGTGCGTGACGCAGGCAACGCGGACGCCGCCCGCCTGGGCCTGCAGGGCGCGATGGTGCAGATGGTTTCGCACGGTTTCGTGTCCGGTGCGATGTTCTCCTGCGTAGGCGTGCTGTACGACCGCATGCACAGCCGCCGCATCGCCGACTACGGCGGCGTGGTCAACGTGATGCCTTGGTTTGCCGCCTTCGCGCTGCTGTTCTTCATGGCCAACTCCGGCCTGCCGGGTACCAGTGGCTTCGTCGGCGAGTTCATGATCGTGCTGGCTGCGTTCCAGTGGAACCCGCTGGTGGCACTGGGTGCTGCGACCACGTTGATCATCAGCGCTGCTTACTCGCTGTGGCTGTACAAGCGTGTGTTCTTCGGTGAGGTGGGCAATGCGCACGTTGCCGAACTGAAGGACATGAATGGTCGTGAGTGGCTGGTAATGGGCGTGTTTGCCGTTGGCACCTTGGTGCTGGGCTTCTATCCCAAGCCGCTGACCGACCTGATGGAGCCGTCCATCGCCCATCTGGCGATGCAGATCGCTTCGAGCAAGCTGCTGTAAGCGGCCCGTCGAGAGTATTGATTCCAGGATTTGATGATGACCACGCCGACGCCTCTGCCGTTGACCATGACCGACCTGCTGCCGTTGCTGCCCGAACTGGTGGTGATTGGCGGTGCCTTTGCCCTGTTGATCCTTGATCTGTTCATCAGCAACCGGCACAAGGTCTGGACCCACTTCATCTCGGTGGCCATCCTCGCTGTCGCCTTCATCATGCTGTTGAACGGCGTGGGCGGGCAGGGCGAGGTGTTCCACGGGATGTTCATCCGTGACAACGCTGCCGACGTCATGAAGACCGTCGTGGTGCTGGTCAGCGGCCTGAGCCTGATCTACGGCTGGAGCTACCTGCGCGAGCGCAACCTGTACCAGGGCGAGATCCCTGTGCTGATGTTGTTCGCCACCGCCGGCATGATGATCCTGGTGTCGGCCGGCAGCCTGCTGATGGTCTACCTCGGCCTGGAGCTGTTGGCGCTGTGTTCCTACGCGCTGGTTGCCAGCAACCGCGAGAACAAGCTCGCTGCCGAAGCCGGCATGAAGTACATCGTGCTGGGCTCGCTGGCCTCGGGCCTGCTGCTGTATGGCATGTCGCTGATCTATGGTGCCACCGGTTCGCTGCACCTGGATGTGATCCACGCCGCCATCCCCCATTCCGACGAGCGTCTGCTGTTGTTGACCGGTGCGGTGTTCATGGTTGCCGGCGTGGCCTTCAAGCTGGGTGCTGCCCCGTTCCACATGTGGCTGCCCGACGTCTACCAGGGTGCGCCGGCGCCGGTCGCGCTGTTCATCAGCTCGGCGCCGAAGCTGGCGGCGTTCGGCATGGCTTACCGCCTGCTGGAAATGGGCGTGGGCCCACTGTCGACCGAACTGCAGTACGTGCTGGCTGGCCTGGCGGCACTGTCGCTGGTCGTCGGCAACCTGATGGCCATTGCCCAGACCAACCTGAAGCGTATGCTGGCTTACTCGACCGTGTCGCACATCGGCTTCCTGCTGATGGGCATCGCCGGTGGCGGTGAGCAGGGCTATTCGGCCGCGCTGTTCTACGCCATTGCCTACGCCATCATGTCGACGGCCGCGTTCGGCGCGATCATTGCCTTGTCGCGCGCCGGGTTTGAAGCCGAGAACATCGAGGACTTCAAGGGCCTGAACGCGCGTAGCCCGTGGATGGCCGGTCTGGTCCTGTGCATCATGGCCTCTTTGGCGGGTATCCCGCCGTTCCTCGGCTTCTGGACCAAGTTGTCGGTGCTGAGCGCGGCCATCAATGGCGACCTGCTGTGGCTGGCGATGGTAGGTGTGATCTGCGCGGTGATCGGTTGCTTCTATTACCTGCGTGTCATCAAGGTCATGTACTTCGATGAGCCGGTCGGCGAGCCGCTGCCGCGCAACAATGACCGCATCCTGGGCATCGTGCTGGGCGTGAATTCCATCCTGTTGCTGTTCCTGCCGCTCGGCTTGGGTCCGCTGATGGAGTGGATGCGCAATTCTTTTGCACATTTGTAATAAAAAACGTTACAAATCTGCGCGAAGTGTGTATTATTCATCTCCTGAGTTGACGGCCTCACCGCCCAGCGGGAAGGTCGGAATCACCTGATAAGTGATTCAACCGGAAGGGTTTTTCCGGGTTTCTCCAGCTTCTTGTGAGAAACGCGAAGTAAATAAGTCTTGCATTATCGGCTTGGTTACTTCATAATTCCGCTTCTGATGCGGGGTGGAGCAGTCTGGCAGCTCGTCGGGCTCATAACCCGAAGGTCGCAGGTTCAAATCCTGCCCCCGCTACCAGCTTCGGTCTTTGCAACACGATGTGTTGATGAGGCAAAAGTTGGGCTCGCAAGAACGGCTGCTTCCGTTCTTGCAACCGGGATCCGGTCATCGGATCCAAACGGACAAAGGGCCCATGTGGGCCCTTTGCTGTTTCTGGAAATCAGAAACCCCGGTTGGGTGACAACCGTTCTCTAACTTACGAATCAAGGCAGGCTGTGAGCGACAAGGCTACTGAAATCGCGAATCTGCTGAGCCCCACCGTGCAGGCGTTGGGGCTCGAGTTGCTGGGCGCCGAGTATCTGCCGGCACCGGGCGGTGCAACGTTGCGCCTGTATATCGATGTGCCGATGGCTGAGCAGCCCGAGCGCATGGTCAATATCGACGACTGCGAGCGGGTCAGCCGCGAAGTGTCGGCCCAGCTTGACGTCGAAGACCCCATCAGCGGCAACTACACGCTGGAAGTGTCTTCGCCGGGTGTGGATCGTCCGCTGTTCACGCTGGCCCAGTTCGAACAGGCCATCGGCGAATCCGCCAAGGTCGGCCTGAAGCTGCCGCAGGAAAATCGCCGTCGCCTGCAGGGCGAGATCGTCGCGGTGGACGCGGCCCAGGGCACGGTGACCTTTGTCGTCGACAACAAGCCGTTCGTGGCCTCGTTCGACAACATCGACAAGGCACGCATCATTCCGGACTGGGCCGCGCTTGGCCTGGCACCGACCAAACCGACGGGTCCGGCCCCCAAGCAGGGCAAGGCCAAGAATAATTCCAATAACGAAACGGCGGCCAAAAAGCCGCGCGCGGAGTGAGCCGATGAGCAAGGAACTTTTGCTGGTAGTTGACGCAGTCGCCAACGAGAAGGGCGTGCCGCGCGAAGTCATTTTTGATGCGATCGAAGCGGCATTGGCTTCGGCGGCGAAGAAGCGCTACCCCGACCAGGAAGTGCTGGCGCGCGTGTCGATCAACCACAAGGACGGTACCTACGAGACCTTCCGTCGCTGGGAAGTGGTTGCCGATGACGTGGTGATGGAGTCGCCGGATCGCCAGATCCGCCTGATGGACGCCGTGGACGAGGCCGATGGCGTCGAAATCGGTGATTTCATCGAAGAGCAGATTGAAAACCCCGATTTCGGCCGTATCGCAGCGCAGGCTGCCAAGCAGGTCATCGTCCAGCGCGTGCGCGAAGCCGAGCGCCAGCAGGTGGTGGATGCATGGAAGGATCGCGTTGGCGAACTGGTCACCGGTGTGGTCAAGCGCGCTGAGCGCGGCAACATCTACGTGGACCTGGGCGGCAATGCCGAAGCCTTCATCCCGAAGGACAAGGGTATTCCGCGTGATGTGCTGCGTGCCGGCGACCGCGTGCGCGGCTACCTGGCCGAAGTGCGTTCGGAACCGCGTGGCCCGCAGCTGTTCATCAGCCGCGCCGCCCCGGAATTCATGATCGAGCTGTTCAAGCTGGAAGTGCCGGAAGTCGGCCAGGGCCTGGTCGAGATCAAGGCCTGTGCACGTGACCCGGGCGACCGCGCCAAGATCGCCGTGCTGGCCCACGACAGCCGCACCGATCCTATCGGCGCCTGCATCGGCATGCGCGGTTCGCGCGTGCAGGCGGTGTCCAACGAGCTCAATGGTGAGCGCGTCGACATCGTGCTGTGGAATGACAATCCGGCCAACTTCGTCATCAACGCGATGGCGCCGGCCGAGGTTCAGTCGATCATCGTCGATGAAGAAAAGCACTCGATGGATCTGGCCGTGGCCGAAGACCGCCTGGCCCAGGCCATCGGCAAGGGCGGCCAGAACGTGCGCCTGGCCAGCCGCCTGACCGGTTGGCAGCTGAACGTGATGACCCAGGACCAGGTGACCGCCAAGTCGGAAGCCGAGCAGGGCGTTGCCCGTCAGCTGTTCATGGACAAGCTGGAAGTGGATGAGGAAATTGCCGGCATCCTGGTGTCGGAAGGCTTTGGTACGGTGGAAGAAATTGCCTACGTGCCGGTTGGTGAGTTGCTGGCAGTGGAAGGCTTCGACGAAGATATCGTCGAAGAACTCCGTGCCCGCGCCCGCGATGCGCTGCTCAATGAAGCGCTGGCGGTGGAAGAGGGGGCTGACGGCGGTGTGCCGGCAGCCGACCTGCTGGCACTGAAGGGCATGGATGAGGCTACTGCGTACGCGCTGGCTGGCCACGGTGTGCGCACAAGTGAGGATCTGTCGGACCTGGCTGCCGACGAGGTTCTGGAGTTCGGCATCGAGGGCATGGATCTGGAGCGCGCCGCGGCGCTGGTCCTGGCAGCCCGCGCCGAGGAGATCGCCCGCCTGGAGCGTGGCGAATGAGCCAGCGATGAACAGTGCCCTGAGCCGCTCAGGGCGTAGACTCCGCGCTGCCTTCGTTCGTGACGAGGGAGCGCAAACAAGATCATAGGATCCGAATGTCGCAGCAAACCACCATCCGCAAGCTCGCCGAACTGGTCAATACGCCGGTCGAGAAACTGCTTGAACAGCTGTCCCAGGCCGGGATGAAGTTCAGCGGTCCCGACCAGGTCGTGACCAGTACCGAGAAAGTGAAGCTGCTTGGCTTCCTCCGCCGTTCACATGGCAAGGAAGAGCAGCCGGTCGAAGAGGCTGACGCCGCATCGAAGAAGATCACCCTGAACCGCCGCAAGCATCAGGAAGTGACCGTCAATGCTGGCCGTAGCAAGACCACCGTCAATGTCGAAGTGCGCCAGAAGCGTACCTACGTCAAGCCGGAAGGTGGCAAGGCTGCGATGACGCCGGACGAGGAGCGCGCGGACATCCTGCGCAAGCTCGAGGAATCGCGTCAGCGCAATCTCGAAGAGCAGCGCATGCTGGCCGAGAAGGACCGCGCCCGCGACGAAGGCATTGCTGCCCAGAAGGCGGCCGAAGAAGCCGAGCGCGCCCGCGTCGAAGCCGAGAAGCGGGCTGCTGAAGAGGCGGCCAAGGCCGCCGCTGCAAAGCCGGCCCCGGTTGAGGTCGAGGCGGATGCACCGCCGGCGCGCAATGCACGCCACGCGCCGTCAGCGGCTGCCCCGACCCGCGCCCCCGTGCGCGAGGATCGCGGCAACAACGCCAATGCCAATGCAAAGCCGGGCAAGCGCAACGAAGGTGGCGATGGCAACCGTTTCGGCGGCCAGCTGCATCTGTCGGCGTCTGATCGTGCCCGTCGTGGCAACAGCAACAACAGTAATTCGCGCGGTCGTCCGGGTGCGCGTGCACCGCAGGGCCGTCGCGGCAATGACGCATCGCGTAGCGGTGGCGGCAGCCACGCCTTCGAACGTCCGACCGCACCGGTGGTGCGTGAAGTCGCCGTTGGCGACACCATCACCGTGGCCGATCTGGCCCAGAAGCTTGCCCTGAAGGGCGGCGAGGTGGTCAAGGCGCTGTTCAAGATGGGTGTGATGGCCACCATCACCCAGTCCATCGATCACGACACCGCTGCACTGGTTGTCGAGGAACTCGGCCACAAGGTCGTGCGTGCCAACGACAACGACGCCGAAGACGCACTGCTGGCGATCAGCGATGCCGACGAGCGCGTGGCGGTGCCGCGTGCGCCGGTGGTGACCATCATGGGTCACGTCGACCACGGCAAGACCTCGTTGCTGGATTACATCCGCCGTACCAAGGTTGCCAATGGCGAAGCCGGCGGCATTACCCAGCACATCGGTGCGTACCATGTGACCACGCCGAAGGGTGTGATCAGCTTCCTCGATACCCCGGGCCACGCCGCGTTCACCTCGATGCGCGCCCGCGGTGCGCAGCTGACCGATATCGTGGTGGTGGTTGTCGCCGCCGACGATGGCGTGATGCCGCAGACCAAGGAAGCCATCCAGCACGCTCGCGCCGCCAATGCGCCGATCGTGGTGGCCATCAACAAGATCGACAAGGCCTCGGCCGACCCGATGCGCGTCAAGAACGAACTGCTCGCCGAGCAGGTCGTTGCCGAAGAGTTCGGTGGTGACGTGCAGATGGTGGAAATCTCGGCCAAGACCGGCCTGGGCATCGACGACCTGCTGGATGCGATTTCGCTGCAGGCCGAAGTGCTGGAGCTGAAGGCCGTGGCCGATGGTCGCGCCAGTGGCGTGGTCATCGAATCCTCGCTGGACAAGGGCCGCGGCCCGGTCGCGACGGTGCTGGTGCAGCAGGGCGTCCTGAAGAAGGGCGACTACCTGGTGTGCGGTATCCAGTACGGCCGTGTGCGTGCACTGTTCGACGAAACCGGCAGCCAGGTTGGCGAAGCGGGTCCGTCCATTCCGGTGCAGGTGCTGGGTCTGTCCGGCGTGCCGGAAGCCGGTGATGACTTCGTTGTGGTCGAGGACGAGCGCCTGGCCAAGGACGTTGCGCAGACCCGTGAAACCAAGCGTCGCGAGTCGCGTCTGGTCGCCACTGCGGGTAGCCGCATGGAAGACATCATGGCGCAGCTGGGCAAGGGTGAAGGCCAGCAGGTGCTGAACCTGCTGATCAAGGCCGACGTGCAGGGTTCGGTGCAGGCACTGAGCCAGGCGCTGGTCGCGCTGTCCAACGACGACATCCGCATCAACGTGATCCACTCCGGCGTGGGTGGCATCACCGAGTCCGACGCCAACTCGGCCGTGGCTTCCAAGGCCACCGTCATCGGCTTCAATGTGCGTGCGGACGCTTCGGCCCGTCGCATCATTGAATCCAACGGCGTTGACCTGCGTTACTTCTCGATCATCTATGACGTGATCGACCAGGTGAAGCAGGTGGCCTCCGGTCTGCTCGGCGTGGAAATCCGCGAAGAGATCATCGGTATCGCGCAGGTCCGCGACGTGTTCCGCAGCTCCAAGTTCGGCGCGGTTGCAGGCTGCATGATCATCGAGGGCGTGGTGAAGCGGAACAAGCCGATCCGCGTGCTGCGCGACAGCGTGGTGGTGTTCGAGGGCGAGCTGGAATCGCTGCGTCGTTTCAAGGAAAACGTCGAGGAAGTTCGCAACGGTACCGAGTGCGGTATCGGCGTGAAGGCTTACAACGACGTCAAGCCGGGCGACCAGATCGAGTGCTTCGAACGTATCGAAGTGCCGCGCACGCTGTAACGGCTGCGATCGAGGTGCCGGGAGTCGGGATTCGCTGAGGCGGATCCTGACGAGCGGAACCTCCAGCAGCTGGGTCGGGGAATCGCGAGTTGTGGCCGTGGATGCGGTTGCTGCGAGCGGTTCCCTTCCGGTTTCATTGAAATTCACTCTTTATTGCTGATACTTGCCTGATGCCTAAGACTTTCCATCGTACCGACCGTGTTTCTGCACAGATCCGTCGTGATCTGGGCACGCTGGTGCATGCCGCCGTGCGCGAGTTCGGGCTGCCCTCGGTCAGCGTGTCGGACGTGGAAGTCACCCGTGACATGGCCCATGCCAAGATCTTCGTGACCGCGCTGATGCCGGAGCGTGCGGATGAGGCGATGAAGGGCCTGCGTGAGTTGTCGGTCGAGCTGCGCATGTCGCTGGCCAAGGCAATGAAGCTGAGGCATGTGCCGGAACTGCATTTCCACTACGACGACTCGGTCGATCGTGGCGAGCGCATCGACAATCTGCTGCGCGACCTGGCGCCGCCGCCTGAGTCCGACGCCGACAAGGGCAACGATAAAGCGTAATCGCAGCAGCCCGTAAGGGCTGTTGTCATGTCTGGCCTACGCAAGCTGGCGTAGGTGACTTTCCTGTTTTCTGCCGGCTGCGCCGAACCCGCAGCGGCCTGCCCATGGTGTTGCATGCGTCCCCGAATCCAATTCCGCCGCCTGGATGGCATCGTTCTGCTCGACAAGCCGGCCGGCATGAGCTCCAACACGGCGCTGCAGGTTGCGCGTCGTCTGTTCCGTGCCGAGAAGGGTGGTCATACCGGCAGCCTTGATCCGCTGGCCACCGGTCTTCTTCCGCTGTGTTTTGGCGAAGCGACCAAGATCGCCGGCTTGTTGCTGGGCTCGGCCAAGGCTTATGACGCTGAAATCCGGCTCGGCAGCACCACCGATACCGATGATGCCGACGGCGCGGTGCTGCGCGAGCGGCCGGTGCCTGAAATCAGCGACGCGCAGTTGCAGGCGGCCTTGGCCAGCCTGACGGGCAGCATCCTGCAGCGGGCGCCGATCTACTCGGCATTGAAACAGGGGGGCGAGCCGCTGTACGCCAAGGCGCGCCGCGGTGAGGCCATTGAAGCCCCCGAGCGCGAAGTGCAGGTGCAGTCCATTGAAGTGCTGGCCCGTGAAGGCGAGCGCCTGACGCTGCGGGTGACGTGTGGCTCCGGTACCTATATCCGCAGCATTGCGCGGGATCTGGGCGAGCTGCTCGGCTGTGGTGCGCATGTCACCGCGCTGCGCCGGCTGTGGGTGGAACCGTTCATGGCGCCGCGGATGATCGGTCTGGATGCCCTGCGCGCGATAGCTGAATCCGGGGATGAAGCCGCTCTGCTGGAATGGTTGCTGCCGATCGAACAGGGCCTGAGCCAGTTTCCCCGGGTCGAGCTGGACAGCGCACAGGCCGCCCGGTTCTGTCTCGGGCAGCGTCTGCGCAATCCGGCCTGGCCGCCAGGTCTGGTGGTGGTTTACGGCGACGGTGGCCAGCCGCTGGGACTGGGCCAGGTCGAGGAAGGTGGGCGACTGGGGCCGCAGCGCCGGTTCAATCTCTGAACGGGCAGGAGCGGATCCAGGCTTGCCGGTGAGGTTTGCCTTGTCCCGGATGGTCGTGACCGTTACAATTTTGCGGCCCTCAAAAGGGCAACTGTCCGCTTCTATGGGCAGCCTATTAATCGGCGAGCTGTGCGGTGCGTCTTGAGACGTTCCTGCTGGCCCCGCATCTGAAGAGAAAAATCATGTCGATCGACACCCAGAAAGTCATTGAAGAAAACAAGCGCGGCGCTGCCGACACCGGTTCCCCGGAAGTGCAGGTCGCCCTGCTGACCGCTCGCATTGAACTGCTGACCGGCCACTTCAAGGAACACAAGAAGGATCACCACAGCCGCCGTGGCCTGCTGCAGATGGTCAACCGCCGCCGTAGCCTGCTCGACTACCTGAAGAACAAGGATGTCGCACGCTATAAAGCATTGATCGAAAAGCTCGGCCTGCGCCGTTAATCGATATCCGCCGCGGCGCAGCGATGCGCCGCGGCTTTGTTTTAAGCGCTTCAAAATCGTAGTAGACCGGCCGGAACCGCCCGGCCAGCCGCTGCCAGCATGGGTTGGCATCGGACCAATCTAAGAAAGCATTTCAAGGATCCCCCGTGGCAAAAATCACCAAAACCTTCCAGTACGGCAAACACACCGTCACGCTTGAGACTGGCGAAATCGCCCGTCAGGCCGGCGGCGCAGTCATCGTCAAGATGGACGACACCGTGTTGCTGGTCACTGCCGTCGCCGCCAAGAGCGCGCGCGAAGGCCAGGACTTCTTCCCGCTGACCGTCGATTACCAGGAAAAGTTCTACGCCGGTGGCCGTATCCCGGGTGGCTTCTTCAAGCGTGAAGGCCGTGCGACCGAAAAAGAGACGCTGATTTCGCGCCTGATCGATCGCCCGATCCGTCCGCTGTTCCCGGAAGACTACAAGAACGAAGTGCAGATCATCGCCACGGTGATGTCGCTGAACCCGGAAGTGGACGGCGACATCGCCGCCCTGATCGGTGCTTCGGCCGCCCTGTCGCTGGCCGGTACCCCGTTCAAGGGCCCGATCGGCGCTGCCAAGGTTGGTTACAAGGACGGCCAGTACATCCTCAACCCGACCGTGTCGGAGCTGAAGGAATCGCAGCTGGAGCTGGTGGTCGCTGGTACCGCCAACGCCGTGCTGATGGTGGAATCCGAAGCCGCGCTGCTGTCCGAGGACGTGATGCTGGGCGCCGTGACCTTTGGTCACCGCGAAATGCAGAAGGTCATCAACGCGATCAACGAGCTGACCGTTGAAGCCGGCACCAAGCCGAGCGACTGGGTTGCCCCGGCCAAGAACACCGCGCTGATCAGCGCCCTGCAGGAAGCCGTCGGCGGCAAGCTCGGCGAAGCCTTCCAGGTGCGCGACAAGCTGCAGCGTCGTGACGCGATCTCGGCGATCAAGAAGGACGTGGTCGAGACCCTGGCAGGCCGCGTTGCCGCTGAAGGTTGGAACCCGGCCGAGCTGTCGAAGGAATTCGGCGAGCTGGAATACAGCACCATGCGTAACGCGGTGCTGGACACCAAGGTCCGCATCGACGGCCGTGCGCTGGACACCGTCCGCCCGATCGCCGTGAAGACCGGCGTGCTGCCGCGTACTCACGGTTCCTCGCTGTTCACCCGCGGTGAAACGCAGGCCATCGTGACCATCACCCTGGGCACCGCCCGTGATGGCCAGGTGATCGACGCCGTTGCCGGTGAGTACAAGGAAAACTTCCTGTTCCATTACAACTTCCCGCCCTACTCGGTCGGTGAGTGCGGTCGTTTCGGTGCGCCGAAGCGTCGTGAAATCGGCCACGGCCGTCTGGCCAAGCGCGGTGTGCTGGCTGTGATGCCGTCGCTGGAAGCCTTCCCGTACACGATCCGCGTGGTGTCGGAAATCACCGAATCCAACGGCTCCTCGTCGATGGCTTCGGTCTGCGGTTCCTCGCTGGCCCTGATGGACGCCGGCGTGCCGGTCAAGTCGCCGGTTGCCGGTATCGCCATGGGCCTGGTCAAGGAAGGCGAGCGTTTCGTCGTCCTGTCCGACATCCTGGGTGACGAAGATCACCTGGGCGACATGGACTTCAAGGTCGCTGGTACCGCCGAGGGCATCTCCGCCCTGCAGATGGATATCAAGATCGAAGGCATCACCGAAGAGATCATGAAGCAGGCACTGCAGCAGGCCAAGGCTGGCCGTCTGCACATCCTGGGTGAAATGGCCCACGGCCTGACCTCCCCGCGTGCCGAGCTGTCGGACTACGCGCCGCGCCTGCTGACCATCAAGATCCACCCGGACAAGATCCGCGAAGTGATCGGCAAGGGTGGTTCCACCATCCAGGCCATCACTAAGGAAACCGGCACCCAGATCGACATCCAGGACGATGGCACCATCACCATTGCTTCGGTGAACAACGCCGCTGCCCAGGCTGCCAAGGCCCGCATCGAGCAGATCACCTCGGACGTCGAGCCGGGCCGCATCTACGAAGGCAAGGTCGCCAAGATCATGGACTTCGGTGCATTCGTCACCATCCTGCCGGGCAAGGACGGTCTGGTCCACGTGTCGCAGATTTCCAGCGACCGCGTCGAGAAGGTTGGCGACGTGCTGAAGGAAGGCGATGTGGTCAAGGTCAAGGTGCTGGAAGTCGATAAGCAGGGTCGTATCCGCCTGTCGATGAAGGCCGTTGAAGAAGGCGAGGGCACCCCGGCCGAATAAGGCTGCGGTGTTGTATCGCTGAGAAGAAAAGCGGGCTTTGTGCCCGCTTTTCTTTTGCCCGAAAGACAACGCTCCGATGTAGTGCCGAGCCGTGCTCGGCAAAGACATCCCAGCATCCCTTGTAGTGGGGGGGCGGGGCGGGCGCCGGGGGGGGCGGGGGGGGCCCGCCCCCCCCGCGAGCCCCGCGCCCCCCCCCCCCCCGACCCCCGCACACCCACGGCAACCCC
>NZ_JBRREA010000054.1:0-29903 GCF_056759975.1 Stenotrophomonas sp. STEN031 | reverse complement strand
GGACCATCCGCACCGCCCGCTCACGCACCTCGGGTGCGTACCTCGTCAATCTGTTGCTCATGGCTCCATCCTCTCAAGGTTTGGAGCCTCCGGGAAAGACGGGGCGATTCAGCATGGCCGCGCGCGGCCTGACTGTGGCCTGGGGCCTGAATACCGTATTGGTGGTGTTCTTCCTTCTTCTGCAGTTGGCCACCTAGTAGAACTGCACGGGTGCGCCGTCGCGGTCGAATGCGGCGAAGCGGCTGATCTGGCCGTCGTTGATGGCATTGACCATCAGCCGCAGCGGCTGCGCGGCTTCATCGCTGGAAGGAGCAACGCCGGCACGCCCGTCCAGCGAAGCAACGAACACCAGGTCCCAGGCCAGGCCGGTGTTGGCAGACTCCGCGGCAAGTGCGGCAAACGAGGCGACTTCCTGCGGGGCCTTGTCCACGCACAGCACCGGGCTCAGGGTGCCGCCTTCGCCGCTGTCGTGGCGGGCATGCTGATCGGCGGTGGGGGATTCGGGCAGTTCGGCTTTGACGAATACGAACAACAGGCGTTGTGGCTCGGTCTGCTCCAGCGCGGCACGCAACAGGTCGTCGAAATCACTCAGCATCATGGTGGTGTTCACAAGGAGGAAGCCGTTGAGAGCTCATGCTGCCACAGCTGCCGAAGGTCTGGCGGGAGTCCGGATTGATTTAAGTCATGCCATCGTCGCAATAGCCCACGTACGCTGACAGCCATTCAATACAGGCGAGGGCATCCCGGCATGCCGGGCGAGCGTGGAAACGTGGAGTCAGGAGGTGAAACAGCCATGAGCCAACTCACCGACGGCTTCGGTCGCAGCTTTCCATACCTGCGTCTGTCGCTGACCGAAGCCTGCAACTTCCGTTGCAGCTATTGCCTGCCCGACGGTTACCAGGCCGATGGCCGGCCGCAGTTCCTGGCGGTGGAAGAGATCGAACGCCTGGTGCGTGCGTTTGCCGCGTTGGGCATGCACAAGATCCGCCTGACCGGCGGCGAGCCAAGCCTGCGCAAGGACCTGACCCAGATCATCGCCAAGGTTGCGAAGGTGCCGGGCATCCGCAAGGTCGCCATCACCACCAATGGCTGCCTGCTGCCACGGCACCTGCCCGGCTGGCATCGCGCCGGCCTGACCGCGCTGAACGTGAGCATGGACAGCCTGCAGCGTGAACGCTTCCACGCCATCACCGGCCACGACCGCCTGCCTGAAATCATGGAGGGCATCGCCCTGGCGCAGGAATTGGGCCTGCAGTCGATCAAGCTCAACGCAGTGCTGCTGCGCGGGCTGAACGATGACGAGCTGCCGGCATGGATGGACTTCCTGCGCGACCGGCCGATCAGCGTGCGCTTCATCGAGCTGATGCGCACAGGTGACAACCGCGAGTATTTCGAGCGCCACCATCTGCGCGCCGACGTGGTCATCGAGCAACTGTTGATGGCCGGCTGGAGTGAGCGCAAACGCGGTGCCGATGCCGGCCCGGCGCGCGAGTTCAGCCACCCTGACTATCGCGGCAGCATCGGCATCATCGCGCCGTACTCAAAGGATTTCTGCAAAGGCTGCAACCGCCTGCGGGTCACCGCGCGAGGTGATCTGCGGCTGTGCCTGTTCGGTGACTTCGGCGTGGCATTGCGGCCGCTGCTGCAGTCAGATGAGGCCCAGGATGCGCTGCTGGCGCGCATCACCACCCAGCTTGGGCTCAAGGCAGCCGGGCATGGACTGCACTTCGGCCAGACCGGGCTTACCCCGCACCTGGCCTCGATTGGAGGATGAAACACGCAATGAGTGGGCAGATGAGTGCGGCATTCCACATGGCCGATGTACGCGACAAACGCATCACCCGTCGCCGCGCGGTGGCGGTAGGTGAGCTGATTGCAGGGCCTGTTGCCTACCCGTTGATCGTCGAGCGTCGCCTGCCCAAGGGCGATGCGCTGGTGATGGCCGAGATTGCCGGCCTGCAGGGCGCCAAGATGGCCTCGGCATTGATGCCGATGTGCCATCCGCTGCCGTTGGAGCTGGTGCGGGTGTACTGCGCGCCGGTGCCAGAACGCCAGGCGATCCGGGTCTGGTGCGAGTGTGCCAGCGAAGCGCGCACCGGCGTGGAAATGGAAGCGCTGGCCGGCGTCAACGCGGCGCTGCTGACCTTGTATGACCTGAGCAAGCCGGTCGAGCCTGCGCTGGAGATCAGTGGGATCCGCCTGTTGTTCAAGGAAGGCGGCAAGAGCGGTGTGTGGACGCACCCGCAAGGCATGGATGCAGGCGAACTCGAACGTTTCCGGCCGCGCCCGCCCAGGACTTTGGGGGCGGCGCGCTGTGCGGTGATCACCCTCAGTGACCGCGCCAGCCGCGGCGATTACGTCGACGAATCCGGGCCGGTGTTGGTCAAGGGGTTGCAGGCTCTGGGCGGCGATGTGGTCAGCAGCGAAGTATTGGCGGACGGCATCGAGCCCTTGGTCGCGCGCCTGCGCGCGCTGGCCGCCGATGGTGTGCGCCTCTGTCTGTGCACTGGCGGTACTGGCCTGGGCCCGCGTGATCTGACGCCCGAGGCCTTGCAGGCTTTGGGCGGACGCCCGGTGCCGGGGCTCGCGCAGATGCTGCGCGGACTCAGTGCCCAGCACACGCCGATGGCCTGGCTGAGCCGCGCCGAAGTCGTGCAACTGGACGATCTGCTGGTCATCGCCCTGCCGGGCAGTCCGCGCGCCGCCGCACAGTGCATGAACATCCTCACCCCCGTGCTCGGCCATGCCTTGGCGATGATGGACGGGGGCACGCACGCATGATCAGCTATGCGCAGGCCCTGCAGCAGTTGCTGGCAGCCGCACCGGCGGCGCGCAGTGAACAGGTTTCCCTCGCTGCAGCCGCCGACCGGATATTGGCCGCACCGGTAAACAGCGCGCAGGACCTGCCGCCGTTCGACAACGCCGCGATGGATGGCTTCGCGCTGTGTGCAAATGGTGAGCCGCTGGCCGCCGGCAGCATCCTGCAGGTGCAGGGCTGGCAGGCGGCCGGTGATGCGGCGGCCAATGGCGACTCCGCGCAGGCCTGGGAAATCATGACGGGCGCGCGCATGCCGTCCGGCTTGGACAGTGTGGTGCCGATTGAACAGGTCGAGGTACTGGAGGCCGTGGATGGCCGTCCTACCCGGGTGCGTCTGCAGGCAACAGTGAAGCCCGGCCAGCACGTTCGCCTTCGCGGTCAGGACGTGGAACTGGGCGAAACCGTGCTCGCTGCAGGAGCAATACTGGACGTCAATGCGATGACCTTGCTGCATGCACTCGGCGTTGCCAGCGTGCAGGTACAGCATCAGCCGCAGGTTGCGGTGATCAGTACCGGCAAGGAGCTGATCAGCGATGCAACGGCAACACTGCAATCCGGGCAGATCCGCGACAGCAACCGCCCGTTCCTGGTCAGCCGCCTGCGTGCTGCAGGTGCTGATGTGGTCTGGAATGGCGTGGTCAGCGATGACGTGGCCGCTTTTGACGCAGCACTGGATGCGGCCTTGGCCGCCGGTGCGCGGGTGGTGTTGAGTACCGGCGCGGTGTCGCAGGGCCGCTATGACTTCATTCCCGATGCACTGCGCGCGCGCGGTGCCGAGATCATCTTCCACAAGGTCGCGATCCGGCCGGGCAAACCGCTGCTGTTCGCGCGGCTGGCCAATGGCACGCTGTACTTTGGCCTGCCGGGCAACCCGATTTCCGCTGCGGTAGGTCTGCGCTTCTTCGTCGAGCCGGTGCTGCGAAAGATGCTGGGCCTGGCCGAAGAGACCGTTCTGCAGTTGCCGCTGCAGGCCGACGTGCGCAAGCCACCGGGCCTGCGTTTCCATGCGCGCGCACGCGTGCAGGCCGATGCCAGCGGGCAGTTGCGAGTGAGTGTGCTGGCCGGGCAGGAGTCATTCCGCCTCAAGACCATGCTGCGCGCCAATGCGTGGGTGGTGCTGGAAGGCGAGGGTGATCTGGCCACGGCTGGCAGTCTGGTACGCGTACAGGGCTGGGGCCACCGCGAGCCGGTGCAGCTCAGCCCGTTGGAGATGTCATGAAAGAGATAGTCGTGCAGCTGTTTGGTGCATTTTCGGAACTGGACCCGCAGCGGGAGATCAGCGTGCCGGTCGAAGGCGGGCAGGTCATCGACCTGCGCAGGGCGCTGCGCGCGCTGCTGCAGCAGCGCTACCCGCAGTTCCGTGCCGGCCTGGTCGATTACTCGGCATTTGCCGATGAACAACGCGTTCTGCGCGACAACGATGTGCTGCCCGGCGACGGCCGCGTTGCCATCCTGCCGCCAGTGAGTGGAGGCTGAAATGAGCTTCGAGAGTGTATGGAAAGTGGTGGACCGTGCCGATGCGGCGATTGATCCGGCCGAAGGCATCGCCGCCGTGTCCGATCCGGGCTTCGGGGGCATCGATGTCTTCATCGGCAAGGTGCGCGATCTGAACCAGGGCCGGCCAGTGCTGGGCATCACCTATGACCTGTTCGAACCGCTGGTGTTGAACGAGTTCCAGCGACAGATCGCCGAGATCACTGCCGATTTCGGCCCGCGCATAAAACTCTATGTGGCCCATGCCAAGGGCCGGCTGGCAGTCGGCGATGTCGCCGTGGTCGTCGCCGCCGGCAGCCCGCACCGTGACGAAGCGTTCCGCGCCTGCCGGCAGTTGATCGAAGGGGTGAAGCACCGTTCGCCGATCTGGAAGCAGGAGCATTACCAGGACGGCGACAGTGAATGGAGCGAAGGCTGCAGCCTGTGCCAGCCCGATACCGAGCACGCGCATATCGATGGGCATGTCCACGACCACTCGCATTGAACCAGCGCCGGTCGCCGGCATCGTGCTGGCCGGCGGGCTTTCCAGCCGCATGGGCCAGGACAAGGCGCTGCTGCGGTGGCGTGGACGGACCTTGCTTGAACACAGTTGTGCGCTGCTCAGTGCGCTTGGTGCCCAGCCCGTGAAGGTGAGTGGTGACTATCCGGGCTTCGATTCGGTCCCCGATGCGGTACCGCGCTGCGGCCCGCTGGGCGGCCTCTACAGCGTAGTGGAGACGCTGGCCGACGGACCTGCATGGGTGGTGCCGGTGGATATGCCCTTGCTGGATGTGTCACTGCTGCGACAGCTGTGTGATGGAACAGCGCCTTGTGTGACGTATTCAGGCGAACCGGTGCCAATGTACTTGAACATCGACGGCGCTTGCCGCAGTCTGCTGTTTGAAATGGTCATGGGTACAGACGGGCCACGCTCGCTACGCATGTTCCAACGCCGCCTCGGCGGCCTGGAGCTGCCGCTGCCAGCCGGTGCCGGTGCCCGCCTTGTGAACTGCAATACCCCCCGCCAATGGGAGGAAGTTGCGTCATGAAAGTCCAGATCCAGTCGCAGTCGCTACGGCTGCGCATTGATGAAAGCGAGCTGGCACGCCTGCTCGCTGGCGAGGTACTGGAGAACCAGACCTGGCTGGGCACGCCCGGAGCCCTGTCGCAGCGCCTGCAGCTGCACGACACGGCGGAGGCGCTGCTGGATGGTGATGCAACCACGTTGGTGATCAAGCTGCCGCGCGAAGACGTGCTGGCGCTGCAGGCACGTCTGCCTTGCCGTGACGGCCTGAGCTTCGCGCTGCCGACGCAGGCACTGCCGCTGCAGCTTCAGTTCGATGTGGATGTACGTGACAGCGTGCGTCAACGTGGCGTTCAACGTCGTAATCACGCCGACGCCGTAAGCATCGATTGATATTTGTCAGGTAGGTGGCGCGAGAGCGCCATTGGATTGATCAAGATCAAGACTGCCCCAGGGGGCGCCGGGCTTAATGACGCCGTGGCGACTGGGCAAGCAACCGCACAGCAAGCCAGCGCCGTATCACACAGCCTTGGAGCGATGCATGAGTGCCAGTCGCGATGTCGTAAAGCAGAGCAATGCCGGTCCCGGTCGCGTCATCAGTGATTGGAAGCCTGAGGATCCCGATTACTGGGAACGCACCGGCAAGAAGGTCGCCACCCGCAACCTGGTGATATCGATTCCGGCGCTGTTGCTGGCGTTCTCGGTGTGGGTGCTGTTCTCGGCGGTCACCATCAGCCTGCCCAAGATCGGTTTCGCCTTCACCACTGACCAGCTGTTCTGGCTGGTGGCCCTGCCCAGCCTGTCCGGCGCCACGCTGCGCATTTTCTACTCCTTCGTCATCCCGATCTTCGGCGGTCGCCGCTGGACCGCGTTGTCGACCGCATCACTGCTGCTGCCGACCTTGTGGCTGGGCTTCGCGGTGCAGAACCCGGCCACGCCGTACTGGGTGTTCGTGTTGATCGCCATCCTGTGTGGTTTCGGCGGCGCGAATTTTTCGTCGTCGATGTCCAACATCTCCTTCTTCTATCCCAAGCAGCGCCAGGGCATGGCGCTGGGTTTGAATGCAGGCCTGGGCAATGTCGGCGTATCGGTCTCGCAGGCAGTGGTACCGCTGGTGATCAGCGTTGGTGTGTTTGGTGCGATGGGCGGTGCCCCTCAGGCAGTAGTCGACGGCGGAGCGCCTTTGTTCGTGCAGAACGCCGGCTTCATCTGGGTGCCGTTCATCGCCTTCTTCGCGCTGGCCGCCTGGTTCGGCATGAATGACCTGACCAGTGCGCGCTCGTCGTTCTCCGAGCAGGCGGTGATCTTCCGCCGCAAGCACAACTGGCTGATGTGCTGGTTGTACATCGGCACCTTTGGTTCCTATATCGGCTTCTCTGCCGGTTTCCCTATGCTGGTCAAGAGCCAGTTCCCGGATGTGAATCCACTGGCCTATGCCTTCATCGGCCCGCTGCTGGGCGCGCTGATGCGCTCGGTGGGCGGCAGCATGGCCGACCGCTGGGGCGGCGCACGCCTGACCTTCTGGGTATTCGCGCTGATGATCGCAGCGGTGTTCGGCGTGCTGCACTTCCTGCCCAGCAATGGCCAGGGCGGCAACTTCTACGGTTTCCTGCTCTCGTTCATGGCCTTGTTCGTGCTCAGCGGCATCGGCAACGGCACCACCTTCCGGATGATTCCGGTGATCTTCCGCACCCTGCACGAGCGCCTGTCGGCCAATGAAGGCGCCGAAGGCAAGAAGGCCGCCGCGCACCAGGCCAGCATCGAGTCGGCTGCGGTCGTCGGCTTCTCAGGTGCCATCGGTGCCTACGGCGGCTTCTTCATCCCCAAGAGTTATGGCTCGTCCATCACCTTGACCGGCAGCCCCGATATGGCGCTGTACGGCTTCATTGCGTTCTACATCACCTGCCTGGCGGTTACCTGGTGGTGGTACTACCGGCGCGGGGCTGAAACCCCCTGCTGAGAAAGCAATGCACCGCAGCCAGATGCAACACACAGCCACGATGCAGCAGTTTGCGAACGGAGATTCACCATGAGCTATTTCCTTGATCGCTTGCAGTTCTTCAAGCGGGATCCACAACCCTTCGCCGACGGCCATGGGTTCAGCAAGAGCGAAGGACGGGACTGGGAAAACAGTTATCGTGCCCGCTGGCAGTACGACAAGATCGTACGTTCCACCCACGGCGTGAACTGCACGGGCTCCTGCAGCTGGAAGATCTACGTCAAGAACGGCCTGGTCACCTGGGAAACCCAGCAGACCGACTACCCACGCACCCGCCCGGACCTGCCCAATCACGAACCGCGTGGCTGCCCGCGTGGTGCCAGCTACTCCTGGTACCTGTACAGCGCCAACCGGCTGAAGTACCCGCTGATCCGCGGCACGCTGCTGCGCATGTGGCGGCAGGCCCGCAAGACCCTGTCGCCGGTCGAGGCCTGGGCCAGCATCGTGCAGGACCCGGCCAAGTCGCGCGAGTACAAGCGTCGCCGCGGCATGGGTGGCTTCGTGCGATTGAACTGGGACGAGGCCAACGAGATCATCGCCGCCTCCAACCTCTACACCACCAAGGAATACGGCCCGGACCGCATCGTCGGCTTCTCGCCGATCCCGGCGATGTCGATGGTGTCCTACGCCGCCGGCGCGCGCTATCTGTCGCTGCTCGGTGGCGCCTGTCTGTCCTTCTACGACTGGTATTGCGATCTGCCGCCGGCCTCGCCGCAGGTATGGGGCGAGCAGACCGACGTGCCGGAATCGGCCGACTGGTACAACAGCCGCTACATCATCGCCTGGGGCTCGAACGTGCCGCAGACGCGTACGCCGGATGCGCACTTTTTCACCGAGGCGCGCTACAACGGCACCAAGACGGTGGCGATCTGCCCCGACTACTCGGAGCTGGCCAAGCTCACCGACCATTGGCTGCATCCCAAGCAGGGCACCGATGCCGCGCTGGCATTCGCCTTCGGCCACGTGATCCTGCGCGAGTTCCACGTCGACACGCCCTCGCAGTACTTCCAGGACTACTGCCGCCAGTACTCGGACATGCCGATGCTGGTGCGCATCGAGCGCCGCGCCGATGGCCGGCTGGTGCCGGGTCACTTCCTGCGTGCCAGTGAGCTGGGCGGGCTGGGCGAGAGCAACAACCCCGAATGGAAGACACTGGCGTTCGACGAGAACAGCGGTGATATCACCGTGCCGAATGGCTCGGTCGGCTTCCGTTGGGGCGAGAAGGGAAAGTGGAACATCGAGGAAAAGGCCAGCGATGGCCATGACACGCGTCTGCGCCTGAGCCTGGCCGACATCCACGACGGCATCGAGGCGGTGAGCTTCCCGTACTTCGGCGGCATCGAGAGCGACGGCTGGACCGCCGCACCGGCCGAAGAAGTGCTGGAGCGCAATATCCCGCTGCGCCGCCTGCAGTTGGCCGATGGCGGCGAAGCATTGGTCGCCACGGTCTATGACCTGCTGCTCGCACAGTACGGTGTTGATCGCGGCTTCGGCGGCGGCAATGTCGCCAAGAGCTTCGATGACAACGTGCCGGGTACGCCGGCATGGCAGGAACGCATCACCGGCGTGTCACGCGCCGAGGTGATCGAGATTGCCCGTGAGTTCGCCCGCACCGCCGACAAGACCCATGGTCGCAGCATGATCATCGTCGGCGCCGGCATGAACCACTGGTTCCACAACGACATGAACTACCGCGGCCTGATCAACATGCTGGTCATGTGTGGCTGCGTGGGCCAGACCGGTGGTGGCTGGGCGCATTACGTGGGCCAGGAAAAGCTGCGTCCGCAGACCGGTTGGCAGCCGCTGGCCTTCGGCCTGGACTGGAGCCGCCCGCCGCGGCAGATGAACGGCACCTCGTTCTTCTACTTCAATACCGGGCAGTGGCGTTACGAGAAGCTGCAGGTGGACGAACTGCTGTCGCCGCTGGCCGATGCCTCCAAGTACAGCGGCAGCCTGGCCGACCTCAACCTGCGCGCAGTGCGCATGGGCTGGCTGCCGAGTGCGCCGCAGCTGGACCGTAATCCGCTGCAGCTGGTGCGCGAGGCCGAACAGGCCGGCATCGCACCGGCCGACTACGCGCTGTCCAAGTTCAAGGACGGTTCGCTGGACTTCGCCTTCGCCGATCCGGATGCCGCGCAGAACCACCCACGCATGATGTTCATCTGGCGCTCCAACCTGCTTGGTTCCTCCGGCAAGGGCCATGAGTACATGCTGCGGCATCTGCTCGGCACGCGTCACGGCCTGCAGGGCAAGGACCTGGGCGAGATGGGCGCGCTCAAGCCCGAGGACGTGAAGTGGCGTGACGAGGCACCGGAAGGCAAGCTCGACCTGCTGGTGACGCTGGATTTCCGCATGTGCACCACCGCGCTGTACTCGGACATCGTGCTGCCGACCGCCACCTGGTACGAGAAGGACGATCTCAACACGTCGGACATGCATCCCTTCATCCATCCGCTGTCCAAGGCGGTGGACCCAGCCTGGGAATCGCGCAGCGACTGGGAAATCTTCAAGGGCGTCGCACGCACGCTCAGCGACATGGCACCGGGCGTGCTCGGTGTCGAGAAGGACCTGGTGCTGGTGCCGACCCTGCACGACACGCCCAACGAACTGGGCATGCCGTTCGGCGTGGCTGACTGGAAGAAGGGCCAGTGCGAGGCCATCCCCGGCAAGACCATGCCGAGCATGGCGGTGGTCGAGCGCGACTATCCCAACCTCTACCGCAAGTTCACCTCGCTGGGCCCGCTGCTGGACAAGCTCGGCAATGGTGGCAAGGGCATGAGCTGGGATACCAAGCACGAGGTGGAATTCCTTGGCAAGCTCAACCACACCGTGCTGGACGAAGGCATCAGCCAGGGTCGGCCGGCGATTGATACCGCCATCGATGCCTGCGAAGTGATCCTGCACCTGGCCCCGGAAACCAATGGCCATGTCGCAGTCAAGGCCTGGGAGTCGCTGGGCACCTTCACCGGCCGCGAGCACACGCATCTGGCGGTGGGCAAGGAACACGAGGCGATCCGCTTCCGTGACATCCAGGCGCAGCCGCGCAAGATCATTTCCTCGCCGATCTGGTCCGGCCTTGAAGATGACAATGTCAGCTACAACGCCGGCTATACCAATGTGCACGAGCTGATCCCGTGGCGCACCGTCACCGGCCGCCAGCAGTTCTACCAGGACCACGAGTGGATGATCGACTTCGGTGAGGCCTTCATGAGCTACCGGCCGCCGGTCAACACACGCACGGTGGAGCCGCTGCTCAACAAGCGCCAGAACGGCAGCAAGGAGATCGTGCTGAACTGGATTACCCCGCACCAGAAGTGGGGCATCCACAGCACCTACAGCGACAACCTGATCATGCAGACCTTGTCGCGTGGCGGCCCCATCGTCTGGTTGAGCGAGGACGATGCACGCAATGCCGGCATCGAGGACAACGACTGGATCGAGCTGTTCAACGTCAACGGTGCGATCGCCGCGCGTGCAGTGGTCAGCCAGCGGGTGATGCCGGGCATGGCGATGATGTACCACGCCCAGGAACGCATCATCAACGTGCCGGGTTCGGAGATCTCCGGCACCCGCGGCGGCATCCACAACTCGGTGACCCGCATCGTGCTCAAGCCCACCCACATGATCGGCGGCTACGCGCAGCTGGCCTGGGGCTTCAATTACTACGGTACCTGCGGTACCAACCGCGATGAGTTCGTGATCGTGCGCAAGATGGACAAGATCGATTGGCTGGACGGTGAGGACGCAAATTCGAGTGCAACCGACGCCGCACGGGAGGTGGTGTGATGAAAGTACGTGCCCAGATTGCGATGGTCTTGAACCTGGACAAGTGCATCGGCTGCCACACCTGCTCGATCACCTGCAAGAACGTGTGGACCTCGCGCGAAGGCGTGGAGTACGCCTGGTTCAACAACGTCGAGACCAAGCCCGGCATCGGTTATCCCAAAGAATGGGAAAACCAGGAGAAGTGGAACGGCGGTTGGGTGCGCAACGGCAGCGGCAAGCTGGTGCCGCGCGCCGGTGGCCGCTGGCGCATGCTGGCCAAGATCTTCTCCAACCCCGACCTGCCGCAGATCGACGACTACTACGAGCCGTTCGACTTCGATTACCAGCACCTGCACGACGCGCCCGAGCTGAAGCATCAGCCGACCGCACGGCCGCGCTCGCTGCTGACCGGCCAGCGCATGGAGAAGATCGAGTGGGGCCCGAACTGGGAGGAAATCCTTGGTTCGGAGTTCTCCAAGCGTTCGCGTGACTACAACTTCGACAAGGTGCAGAAGGAGATCTACGGCGCCTTCGAAAAGACCTTCATGATGTATCTGCCGCGGCTGTGCGAGCACTGCCTCAACCCGGCCTGCGTCTCGGCGTGCCCGTCCGGCGCGATCTACAAGCGCGAGGAAGACGGCATCGTGCTGATCGACCAGGACAAGTGCCGTGGTTGGCGCATGTGTGTGTCGGCCTGCCCGTACAAGAAGATCTATTACAACTGGAAGAGCGGCAAGTCCGAGAAGTGCATCTTCTGCTACCCGCGCATCGAGATGGGCGAGCCCACCGTGTGCTCGGAAACCTGCGTGGGCCGCATCCGCTACCTGGGGGTGATGCTGTACGACGCGGATCGTATCGCCGAGGCTGCATCGGTGGCAGCGGAGAAGGACCTGTACCAGTCGCACCTGGACATCTTCCTGGACCCCTTCGACCCGGCGGTGATCGCCGCTGCGCGTGCCGAAGGCATTCCCGACAGCTGGCTGGAATCGGCCAAGCAGTCGCCGGTCTACAAGCTGGCCATCGACTGGAAGCTGGCGCTGCCGCTGCACCCGGAATACCGCACCTTGCCGATGGTCTGGTACGTGCCGCCGTTGTCGCCGATCCAGTCGGCGGCCGAGCGTGGCCATGTCGGCATGAGCGGCGAGCTGCCGGATATCGCTTCGTTGCGCATCCCGGTGCGCTACCTCGCCAACCTGCTGACCGCCGGTGACGAAGCGCCGGTGATCCGTGCCCTGGAGCGGCTGATGGCGATGCGCGCCTGGCGCCGCGCCAAGAACGTGGATGGCGTGGAAGACATGCGCGTGCTCGAACAGGTGGGGCTGACCCCGGCGCAAGTGGAAGAGATGTACCGCTACCTGGCCATCGCCAACTATGAGGACCGTTTCGTCATTCCGAGCGCCCACCGTGAGTACGCCAACGATGCGTTCGGCGAACGTGGTGGCTGCGGCTTCACCTTCGGCAATGGTTGCAACGGCGACAGCCCGGCTGACCTGTTCACCCAGCGCAAGACCACCACCTTCGCGGTGCATCCCAACCGCCAGCATCGGCATGAGGTGGTGAAATGAGTGTGCTCAAGCTGATTGGCGTATTGCTGGACTACCCGCGTGACGAGCTCTGGCAGCATGGCGAGGAGCTGCTCGAGGCCTGCGATGATCCGGCACTGTCGCCGGCCCGTCGCAGGCAGTTGCAGACCTTCGTCCGCGACCTGCTCGCTACCGACCCGCTGGACGCGCAGGACCGCTGGCTGGCCACCTTCGACCGTGGCCGCTCGATGAGCCTGCTGGTGTTCGAACACATCCATGGCGAGTCGCGTGATCGCGGCCAGGCCATGGTCGACCTGATCGATGCCTATCGCAAGAACGGCTTCGAGCTGGATGCGCGCGAGCTGCCGGACTATCTGCCGCTGCTGCTGGAATACCTGGCGCATCGGCCGCAGGCCGAGGCCAAGGACTGGCTGCACCACATCGGCCACATCGCCGGCATGCTCGCCGCGCGCGCGGCCGAGCGGCAGTTGCCGCATGCGGTGCTGCTGGAAATCCTGGTCGAGGCGGGCGAGGGCAAGGTCAACCTGGCCGTGCTGCGCCAGCGGGCCAGCGAAGAAGTGCGCGACGACACCGTCGAAGCCATGGACCGCCTGTGGGAAGAGGAAGCGGTGCGCTTTGGCACCGATGCACCTTCGCAGGATTGCGATCCACCCCATCGTTCACCGGCACGCGCGCAGCCGCGGGAGATCCAGCCATGAATTACCTCAATCAGTTCGCCTTCCAGTTCTATCCCTACATCGCGGTGGCGGTGCTGTTGATCGGCAGCTGGGCGCGCTATGACAAGGCCATGTACAGCTGGCGTACCGGCTCCACCCAGTTGCTGTCCGACCGCGGCATGCGCTTTGGCAGCAACTGCTTCCACATCGGCATCATCGCCATCCTCGGTGGTCACTTCGTCGGCCTGCTGACCCCGCATGCGCTGTACGAGCCTTTCATCACTTCCTCGCAGAAGCAGTTGCTGGCGATGGTGGTGGGTGGCTTCTTCGGCGCACTGTGCTTCGTCGGCATCACCATCCTGCTGGTGCGGCGGCTGACCAATGCGCGGGTGCGTGCAATCGGCAGCTTCGGTGACACGCTGGTGCTGGTGCTGCTGTTCGCCCAGCTCTGTCTTGGCCTGTACAGCATCAAGGTCTCCGCCGGGCACCTGGACGGCGGGGTGATGGTGATGCTGGCCGAGTGGGCACAGCACATCGTCACCTTCCGTGCCGGCGCGGCCGATTATGTCGAAGGCGTGCATTGGGTTTACAAGGCGCACATCTTCCTCGGCCTGACGCTGGTGTTGATCGCACCCTTCACCCGCCTGGTGCATGTGTGGAGCGTGCCGATCAGTTACCTGTGGCGGCCATATCAAGTGGTGCGTCGTCGCCAGGCCACGCTGCGCTACGGTCCGCGGGAGTAAGCCATGGGCAGCCTGCCACGCATTCTCCCCATCACCGTCATCGACTCGCAAACACCGGTGCCGGCCGAGGCCGGCCACCATCACGATGCCGACGATGGCCCGCGCAGCCTCGGCCAACCGGCACCGTGCAGCCTGTACGTGCAGGACACGCCGATCAGCGAGGCCGATATCGCCCGCGAGATGCAATACCATCGGGCGATGCGCCCGGAGCAGTCACGTGCCGATGCGGCGCGTGCGCTGGTGGTACGCGAGCTGCTGCGGCTGGAAGCCGAGCGGCTTGGTCTGGCTGACGCCCCCGGCGTCGGCCAGGAGACCAGCGAGGAAGCACGCATCCAGCAGCTGATCGAACAGACGCTGGTAGACCGCGTGCCCAGCGAGGACGACTGCCAGCGTTACTTTGCGCAGAACCCGGAGCGTTTCCGCTCACCGGACCGCATCCGCGTACGCCACATCCTGCTGGCGGCACCGGCCGACGATATCGCCGGCCGGCTGAAAGCCCGCACCCTGGCCGAGAAGCTGATCGCCGAACTGCTGGAACAGCCGCATCTGTTTGCTGATCTGGCCGCGCGTCACTCGCAATGCCCGTCCAGCAGCGAAGGCGGCGAGCTGGGCTGGCTGCAACGCGGCCAGACCACGCCGGAATTCGATCGCCAGGTATTCCGCCTGCGGCAAGGCCTGGCGGGTTTCCCGGTGGAGTCGCGCTGGGGCTACCACGTGGTCAGCATCGATGCGCTGGAAGCCGGTACGGCGCTCAGTTTCGAGCAGGTGCAGCCGCAGATCAGCGACTACCTGGAGCTACAGGTGCGCCAGCGCGACGTGCAGCAGTTCCTGCTGGAACTGCGCGAGCGCTACCCGGTGCGTGGGCTGGAAGACATCGAAGCACAGGCTGAGTAAGACGTAATCCCCCAGGAGCGGCAATGAGCCAGAATTTGCAGAACATCAGCAGCGGCGAACAACAACGTGCGCTGTGGCTGAGTACCTTCGCCTTCACCGTGTGTTTCGCGGTGTGGATGATCTTCGCCATCATCGGCATCCAGATCAGCGAGCAGCTGGGCTTGAACGACACACAGTTCGGCCTGCTGATTGCCACCCCGGTGTTGACCGGCTCGGTGATCCGCGTCTTCCTCGGCATCTGGTCCGACCAGTTCGGCGGGCGCAAGGTGATGACCCTGGTGATGCTGTGCGGCGCGGTGGCGACCTGGCTGCTGACCTATGCGCAGACCTACCCGCAGTTCCTGCTGGCGGCCTTGTTCGTCGGCATTGCCGGTGGCAACTTCTCGGTTGGCGTCACCTATGTGTCCAAGTGGTTCCCGGCCGAGAAGCAGGGCACCGCGCTGGGCATCTTCGGTGCCGGCAACATCGGCTCGGCGGTAACCAAGCTGCTGGCACCGCTGGTGATGGTGGCCTCGGGCTGGATGATGGTGGCCAAGCTGTGGGCGGTCGGGTTGGCCGTCACCGCCATCATCTTCTATCTGTTCAGCAAGGAAGATCCCTCGCTGGAGGACCGTCGCCGCAGCGGCGTCAAGCCGATGTCCTTCGCCGAGCAGATGGCACCACTGAAGAACCTGCAGGTATGGCGCTTCTCGCTGTACTACTTCTTCGTGTTCGGCGGCTTCGTCGCGCTGGCGTTGTGGCTGCCGCATTATCTGGTCGGCGCCTACGGCATGGACGTCGGCATGGCTGGCGTGCTGGCCGCCTGTTACTCGATACCGGCCAGCCTGTTCCGGGTGGTGGGCGGCTGGCTGTCCGACCGTATCGGTGCGCGGCGGGTGATGTACTGGACGCTGGGGGTGTCGTCGATCTGTACCTTCATCCTGGCCTATCCGGATACGCGTTATATCGTGCAAGGCATACACGGCGAGATCAGCTTCCACCTGGCGATCAGCGTGACCCTGTTCACCGTATTGGTATTCGTGCTCGGCTTCTTCATGTCGCTGGGCAAGGCCGCGGTCTACAAGCACATCCCGGTCTACTACCCGCAGCACGTGGGTTCGGTGGGCGGCGTGGTCGGCATGATCGGCGGGCTCGGTGGTTTCATCCTGCCCATCGTGTTTGGCGCCCTGAATGATGCGCTCGGCATCTGGAGCAGCTGCTTCATGCTGCTGTTCGTACTGGTCAGCATTTCCTTGACCTGGATGCATTTCGCCATCCGCCGGATGGAGCGTCGCAACTTCCCGCAGCTCGATCGCGAGACCGACCTGCCCGAAGCCATCGATGCCGGCGCGGCGGAGAAACAGCGGCGGGCTTGATCCAGATCAGTGAAACCCGGCGGTCGCTGCGCGAGGATGCTTGCATGTCAGTAGAGACCGCCGGGATGGATGACGCCACATTGCATGTTGCATTGCTGCAGCAACCCGCGCACGTGTTGTTCCCGGCGCCGGCGGAGCTGAGCCCCGGCTTCGCCGAGGCGGGTTGGCGCGCGGCCATGCAGGCCAGCAACGAGCATCTGATTCCACGTGCGTTGACGCTGGGCTTCTGCGCACCCCCACATGAGCTGGAGCGCGCCGAGAACGTGCTGGACGCGCTGCTGGTATGCCTGCGCCTGCATGCCAGGATGCTGGCCAGCGACCGCGAAGTGGCGGCCATGGTACTGCAGCCCGGCATCGTCGAGCATCTGCCCCCCGCCCTGCTGGGCCGCCTGTTGGATGCGGTGCCGGAGCAGCTGTGCACCATCGCCCGGCCGCAGGTGGAAGTTCGCCTGGATGCGGCCAGCGATGTCGCACCGGCTGCATTGCGAGAGGTCGGCTGTACCCGGATGACGGTGATCGACCATGCCGGCATCGATGGCCCGGCGATGCTGGCGCAAGCCCAGCAGGCCGCGTTCACCGCGTGTTACTACCAGCTGCGCGTGCCCTGCTACGCCGATGTGTCGTTCCTGCAGCGGCTGCAGCGTGTGCTGGAACTGGCGCCCGAACGCATCATCCTGCCATCGCCTGCCTTGCTGCCCGAATACCCGTTGCCGGCGGACTGGCTGCAGGCGTGGCGGCTGCTGCGGGCGGCCGGCTATCTACCGTTGGGCGGCGACCACTACCAGCGGCCGGACCTGCCCATGCCGCTGCGCAACGGCGATGGCCAGCGTCATTGCGACCTGCTCGGGGTACCGCGGCGCGAGCGCCATGACCTGCTCGGCATCGGTGTGGGCGCCTGCAGCCAGATCGGCGATGTCATCTGCCGCATCGAGCCGGAGCCTAGCCATTGGCGCGCCTGCCTGGTGGTCGGGCAGCCTGGCATATCCTCCGGACTTATTCTTTCCGAGCATGAACGTATGACCGATGAGGTGGTGCAGAGCCTGGCCTGCGATCACGCGCTGGACATGCGCGCCTTCGAATGGCGCAACGCGCAGCCATTCGACGCCTGTTTCGAGCACGCATGGGAGCGTGTCGGCATGTTCATCGACCGCGGCTGGGTGCGCCGTGACGGCGATATGCTGCTGATCCAGAACGAAGGTGAGCTGCTGTGGCGTATGATCGCAGCGTGCTTCCGCCCCTTGGCCGCTGTTGCTTGAAAACGGAATGACGTCACCTACACCCCCACCGCGCGGCCCCCTGGGCACCGCGACGCCGAATCCAGCCGCTGCCGGCGACGGTGACGCGCTGCATTTCTGCACGACCTGTGCGTTCTCCGATGCCTGCAGCTCGCAGGGCTATGACAAGACCGCACTGAACGAGCTGCACGTGATGGTCGACCACGTCGGGCCGTACCACGCCGGTGACTACATCTTCCGCGCGGGCGAACCCTTCGATGCAATCGCTGCGGTGCGTGCGGGCATGGTCAAGACCTTTGTCGACGACAGCCTGGGCAATGAACAGGTGCTGGGTTTCTCGCTGCCGGGCGAAGTGATCGGTCTGAATGCCATCCACGGTTCGCGCTATCCCTGCAATGCGGTGGCGCTGGATACCGTGCATCTGTGCCGCATCTCGTTTCCGCGCATCAGCATGTTGGCCAGTCGCATGCCCGGCTTGCAGGCCAAGCTGTTCAGCCTGCTCAGCGCCGAAATCGGCAAGGCCGCCTTGCTGGCGGCCAACTACCGTACCGAGGAGCGCATGGCCGCGTTCCTGCTGGATATCTCCAACCGCTACGCGCGACGCGGCTTCTCGGCACACCGCTTCAACCTGACCATGACCCGCACCGAGATTGCCAACTACCTGCGCATGGCCCCGGAGACCGCAAGCCGGGTGCTGCGCCGCCTGAGCGACGAGGAAGTCATCGCAGTGAAGCAGCGCGAGATCATCCTGCTGCAACCGGAGCGCCTGGCGCTGATGGCGGCCACCGATGACGCAAGCGAATGATGCCCAACCGAGGATGCATGCATGAACAAGCTGTGGGCGTTGTTGTTGCTGGCAGCCACACTGCCGGCAGGCGCGGCTGAACTGACGGTCTCGGCGGCTTCCAGCCTGACCGAGAGTTTCCGCGAGATATCCAGCGCGTACGAGAAGGCCAACCCAGGCACGACGGTCGACCTGAATTTTGCCGCCTCCGGCACCTTGCTGCAGCAGATCGCACGCGGCGCGCCGGTCGATGTGCTGGCCTCGGCCGACCAGGCCACGATGGCGCAGGCCAACACCGAAGGCCTGATTGATCCAACGACCGAGCACGTGTTCGCGCAGAACAGTCTGTGGGTGGTAGTGCCGCCGCAGGCCAGCAACAAGCCGACCACGTTGGCGGCACTGGCCAGGGCCGATGTGAAGCGCGTTGCCATCGGCAACCCCGACAGCGTGCCGGTCGGCCGCTACGCACGCGGCGCGCTGCAGCAGGCCGGTGTGTGGCCGGCAGTGCAGGCCAAGATGATCAGCACCCAGAACGTGCGTCAGTCACTGGACTATGTGGCGCGTGGTGAAGTGGATGCCGGCTTCGTCTACGCCACCGATGCGCAGGCGATGAGCGAGCGCGTGCAGCGCGCCTTCCAAGTGCCGGTTGCAGGCGGCATCAGCTATCCGCTGGCAATGGTGAAGACCAGCCGCAGCGCCGCCGAAGCCAAGCGCTTCATCGCCTTCGTGCGCTCGGCGCAGGGCCAGGCCATCCTGCACAGGCACGGCTTCGGCAGCCCTTGATGGTGGATCTGGACTGGAGCGCGCTGTGGTTGTCGCTGAAGGTGGCCGGCTGGGCGACCGCGATCAATCTCGTGCTCGGTGTCGGATTTGGTGCCTTGCTGGCGCGGCGGCGCTTTCCCGGCCGTGAGCTGCTGGACACGGTATTCACCTTGCCGATGGTGCTGCCACCAACGGTGCTGGGCTATTACCTGCTGGTGCTGATCGGCAGCAAGGGGCCGCTTGGCGCATGGCTGGAGAGCAGCTTCGGGATCAACCTGGTGTTCACCTGGCAGGCAGCGGTGATCGCTGCCGCAGTGGCCTCCTTTCCGTTGGTGTTCAAGCCGGCGCGTGCGGCCTTCGAGGATGTGGATGGGCAGCTGGAGCAGGCCGCGCGTACCTTGGGCGTGTCCGAGCTGGCGTTGTTCTTCCGGGTGACCTTGCCGCTGGCATGGCGCGGCATTCTTGCCGGCCTGCTGCTGGCGTTCGCCCGTGCGATGGGTGAGTTCGGCGCCACCATCATGGTCGCCGGCAGCATTCCCGGCCGCACCCAGACCTTGTCCATCGCCATCTACGAGGCGGTGCAGGCTGGCAATGACGGTCGCGCCAACGCCTTGGTGCTGCTGTCCTCGCTGGTCTGCATCAGCGTGCTGCTGCTTGCCGCGCGACTGGTGGGGCGGCGGCAGGAAGGGGCGCGCAATGTGGCTTGAGCTTGATGTTCAGCGCCAACTGAGTGCGGCTGGACAGCAGTTCCAGCTGCAGGCGGCCTTGCGTTGCACACAGCCGAACGTTGTGTTGTTCGGCCCGTCTGGTGCGGGCAAAAGCTTGACCTTGAAGGCAGTGGCCGGATTGCTGCGGCCGGACGCCGGGGTGATCCGCATGCACGGGCAAGCGCTGTTTGATGCGGCGGCAGGTATCAATCTGTCACCGCAGCGACGCCGCATCGGCTATGTGTTCCAGGACTACGCCTTGTTCCCGCATTTGACGGTGCGGCAGAACGTGGGTTTCGGCCTGCAGCCGGGTTTGTTGAATCCGTCGCGCGTCCGCCGCGTCGATGCGGTGGAGCAATGGCTGCAGGCATTCCGCATCGATCACCTCGGTGACCTGCTACCGTCGCAGATCTCCGGCGGCCAACGCCAGCGCACCGCCTTGGCACGTGCATTGGTGACCAAACCGCAGGCGCTACTGCTGGATGAGCCGTTTGCCGCACTCGACCACGCCCTGCGTGCGCATCTGCGCCAAGAACTCGAAACGGTGCTGGACCAGACTGGCATCCCGCTACTGCTGATCAGTCATGATCCGGAGGACGTGGGTATGTTCGGCCAGCAGGTGGTGCATCTGGCCGACGGCCGCGTGCAGGTCTGATCCCCAGGCAACGCTTAGTCCGGCTTGCCGTCCGCACGCGGGCGCCAGTAGATCCACCCCAACCGCAGCAGCCACGGTGCAAGCACCAGCAGCCAGCCGGCAGCGGCGACGGCATGCCAGCGCCAAGAGTCGTCCAGCAGTGGTGCGAGGATGCGCAACAATGCGACCAGCTGCAGGCCGAGCAGGGCGATCCAGGCGACCATCGGCATTACCAGTGCACGCCCGGAATGGCCCTGGGTCACACGCGTGACCATCGCCACCAGCAGGCTGCCGAACAGGCCGATCGCCAAGGCATGCAGCGGCGCGCGTTCCAGCCAACCAACGTGGCCGGCGAGGGCGGCGATGTCCTGCAGCAGATACAGCAGCATCGCCAGCGGCCACCACGCCAGGCCGTAGAACAAAACCGCCAGCAAGGCCGGCTTGGGACCGCGTGGCCACCAGCGCCATAGCGAGTACAGCGACAACAGCAGCAAGCAGGCATCGGCCAGCAGCATGACCAGTGGCTGCTGCAGGTTTTCCCCGAGCAGATGCAGCAGGCACAGCGTCCACATGATCGCCAGCCATTGCGGTGGCCGCCATGCCTGGTAGCCCGGCACCACATTGCCGGCGAAGAACGGGAACATGCGATGGGCGACGCTGGTGTAGATCGGCAGCAACAGTCCGAAGGTGCCAAGCGACACGCTCAGTGCCTGCCAACGGATATCAGCACCTGTGGCAGCGGCGGCGAAGCCGAGCAGGCCGATCCAGCCCATCAGCAAGGCGGACCAGCATGACCATGCATGCCAGGTGCGGCCTTTCTCCTGCAACAGCGGGCGGCCGAGTACGACCAGCCCGAATGCCCACCCCAGCACCGCCAGCAACAGGGCCAAGCACATCCCGGGTTGCCAACCGCTGCTGGCAGTCAGCAGCGCGATCTGCGCGCCGAACAGTCCGCTACCAACGCCTGCGTATTGCCACCGCGGCAGCGCCGGCAATCCCATCCAGCGCGGGAACACGGTCAACAGGAAGCCGAATATGAAACTCGGCAATACCAGGTATTGCATCCATAGCCCATGCAGCCAGGCCGGCGGCACGGCGGGTACGGGCAGGGGGCTGCCCAGCTGCAAGCCGGCCAGCCAGAGCGCCCACCAAGCCATCGCCAGGCCGAGATTGCAGACACCGATGAAGAACAGCAGCCGGTGTGGCGCATTGAACAGCTGCACGCGGGTCCTGGAAGTGTCCACGCAGCGAGTATCCGCCCCTCCGTCGCCGCCGGGACTGACCAATATCAAGGCCGGCGCCATCAGCAGAAAGCCGCGGCAAGCATCGCCAGGTCAATGGCTGGCCGTAGCCCGGGTAAGCGCAGCGCACCCGGGGCGGTTGGTGCGGAGTGGGAGGGACGCCCAGATCCGTCGGCGTGGCGTTCGCACAGGAGTGAGCCACAGCACACATCGCGAGATTGAACCAAAGCCCGTAGCCCGGGTAAGCGCAGCGCACCCGGGGCAGTTGGTGCGGAGTGGGAGGGACGCCCAGATCCGTCGGCGTGGCGCTCACGCAGGAGCGAGCCACAGCACACATCGCGAGATTTAACCAAAGCCGTAGCCCGGGTAAGCGCAGCGCACCCGGGGCGGTTGGCGCGGATAAGGATGCCCGGACCGCTCTTCCCGGGTGCGCTGCGCTTACCCGGGCTACGTTGCTGCGGGCGAGTGTGGTGCACCCTGGACGATAGTGGCTAGATCGTGATGGCAGGCAATCCGCCTGCCGCGGTGCGATGATGTAGCACGGGCGTAGCTGGCGTACCCTGCGGCCTGTGGGGGCTGATTGGCAGCGGGTCGACGCAACACGCCAGCGGCAAGTCATCTCTTCTTGCGGGGAAGCAGAAAGATGTTGCGGAGCAGCCTCGAAACAGCAACGCGGGCACGCGGGTTCACCCTGATCACATGGCTGCTGCTTGTGCTGTGTTCCTCGTTGCTGCTTGCACCTGCGCCGCTGCTGGCTGCAACCGAAGAAGGCACCGCCCAGGCGCAGGCCCCGGCGACGGTGCGCTTTTACAACCGCGACATCCTGACTTTCCGCAGCGCGTTCATGGGCCGCTCGCCCTTGCAGCGGGCGCAGGTTGCCGAATTCAACATCAAACGCATCGTCGAGGAGCCGGGTACGCCCAGCGTCACCTTCAACGACACCGCTGCCGGTGCGATCCTGCTGCTCGGCGGGGAAGTCGTCACCCTCATCACGCCTGCCGATGTGGATACCGCGCAGGGCCAGAGTCTGGCCCAGGTGCGCGAGGAGGTGCGCAGCCGGCTTGGCGAGGCGGTCGCCGCCGCCGAGCGCGAGCGTGCGCCGGGGCGGGTGCTCCGGGGCGTGCTGCACAGCCTTGTCGCCACGGTGCTGGCCGCCGCACTGGTCTGGCTGATGGCCTGGCTGGCACGTCGGCTGCGGGCGGCGATGCTGGCCTGGGTGGGTAAAAAGGCCGGGACGCTGCGTAGCGTGCCGGTACGGCAGATGCTGCATGGGGCCAATGCGCTGGCCGACTGGTTGTCGCGCGCATTGCTGCTGGTGGCGCTGCTGGTGCTGGCCGAGGAATGGCTGCGCTATGTATTCCATCAGTTCGACTACACCCAGCCGTGGGCGACGACGATGACGTTATGGCTCGCTGCCCAGGCCAAAGCCTGGTTGTGGGCGGGCGTGGCGGCGATCCCGGGGCTGGTGACGGCGCTGATCATTTTCCTGCTGGCACGCTTGGCCAGCCAGATCATCGGCATCCTGTTCCGCGGCGTGCAGCATGGGCGTTTCCAGTTGTTCGGCATCGACCGCCAACTGGCCGAACCCAGCCGCAAGCTGATCGTCGCGGGCATCTGGTTGTTTGCGCTGGTGATGGCCTATCCCTACCTGCCCGGCTCGGGCAGTGATGCGTTCAAGGGCCTGACGGTGCTGCTCGGCGTGATGATTTCGCTGGGCGGATCGAGCATCGTTGGCCAGGCGGCGGCGGGTTTCACCCTGCTGTATTCAAGGACGATGTCGGTCGGCGACCTGGTCAAGGTGGCGGATGTGGAAGGGCAGGTGATACAGATCGGTTTGTACACCACCCGCATCCGCACCCTTACCGGGGTGGAGGTCAGCCTGCCCAACATGCATGTGCTCAGCGGCAAGCTGCTCAACTATTCGCGCGACCCGCAGACGGCCGGCATGTGGCTGGAAACCGGCGTGACCATCGGCTATGACACGCCGTGGCGGCAGGTGCATCGGCTGCTGCTGGACGCGGCTGGCAGGACCGGGCATGTGCAGCACGCACCGCCTGCCTACGTGTTGCAGACCGCGCTCAACGACTTCTACGTAGCTTATGTGCTGCGCGTACACATCGTTGAACTGCCGCTGCGCGCGGACATACTCAGCGCGCTGCACGCCAACATCCAGGATGCCTTCAATGCGGCCGGGGTACAGATCATGTCGCCCAACTACATCGCCGACCCCGAGCTGCCCAAGATCGTGACGCCGGACAATTGGGATCCCAAGCCGCCGGTGTCGTGAGCTGCATGCGGGGTCCGCAGGCACTGAACGCGGCCGTGTGCACGGCTGCAATGTCGCCCAGCTACGCTGGCCCTGATCCGCGGGGATGGTCCGGAACGCAGGCAGCACAAGGGTTTGCCGCGCTGCCGCAAGGTCTTTCAGGTGCCGCTCGCTAAACTGTTTTCATTTGCAACGGAGGTGGTATGGCTGGTTTTCGTCCGGTGTCGCTGATTGGCGTGCCTACCGATGTGGGTGCGGGTGCGCGTGGTGCGCGGCTGGGGCCGGAGGCGCTGCGCATTGCCGGCCTGCCGGAGGCCCTGGCCGAACGCGGCGTGGAGGTGCGTGATGTCGGCAACCTGGATGGCCCGCGCAATCCGTGGACCGGTCCGGTGCAGGGTTATCGCCATCTGGACGAGGTGGTGGCCTGGAACCACGCCTTGATGGAAGCGACCTATGCCGAACTGCAGGACGGCCGCCTGCCGATCATGCTCGGCGGCGACCACTGCCTGGGCGTGGGCTCGATCACCGCGGTCGCGCGCTGGTGCCGTGAGCAGGGCAAGCAGCTGCGCGTGCTGTGGCTGGATGCCCATTCGGACTTCAACACTTCCGATGTCACCCCGTCCGGCAACATCCATGGCATGCCGGTAGCCTGCCTGTGTGGCCTGGGCCCGGAAGGGCTGACCCATCTCGGTGGCAGCGCCCCGGCGATCGCGCCGTGGCAGGTGCACCAGATCGGCATCCGCTCGGTCGATCCGGAAGAAAAGCGCCTGATCAAGCAGCACCGGGTGGATGTCTACGACATGCGCCATATCGACGAAGCCGGCATGAAGCGCACGGTGGAAGCGGCGCTGCATGGCATCGACGCCAATACCCACCTGCACGTCAGTTTCGACGTGGATTTCCTCGACCCCAGCATTGCGCCGGGCGTGGGCACCACGGTGCCGGGCGGGGTCAATTACCGCGAGGCGCAGCTGGTGATGGAGATGATTGCCGATACCGGCTTGATGGGCTCGCTGGACATCGTCGAACTGAATCCGTTGCTGGATCACCAGAACCGCACCGCCGAGCTGGCGGTGGACCTGGTGGAAAGCCTGTTCGGCAAATCCACCCTGATGCGGGATTAACAATCGGCCGACATCACTGAACGTGTGCTGCGCGGCTTCACGCGGAGCACACGGCCCAGCCGCCAGATTCGTCTTCACACACGAAGTGCCTGCCGCCGGTTACCGGCCACGGCATCTGCCTTGAAAGGGAGGAGGAGACGAATGACGAAGCGACTGTTGATGTTGGCCCTGGTGGGCGCGTTCTCGGTTGGCATGCTCAGCGGCTGCAATACCGTGGCGGGCGCTGGCAAGGACATGCAGAAGGCCGGTGAGAAGGTCGAAGACAAGGCGCAGGATTGCAAAGACGGCAAGTGCTGATGAACACGCGGTCCGTTGTGGACCGCACCGATGGAACCACCACAGGAGAAACACATGAAGCGTTTGGTTGCCCTGATGATGTTGTCGCTGTTCTCGGTCGCAGTGCTGGCGGGTTGCAATACCGTTGCCGGCGCAGGCAAGGACGTGCAGAAGGCCGGTGAAAAGGTCGAGGATGCTGCCAAGGGTCATTGATCCGGCAGGGTCCTGCAGATGAATGAAGGGGGCCGGCAATGCCGGCCTTTTTCATGCACGCAGCCTGCTGCCTGAAGCGATGTTCACCAAGGTCAGCAACACACAACGAATCATGGACCTGATGCCAACAGCGTTGCGGCCAAGGTGGTCCCACGCGAACCAACCGCGTATCCCCCGAAAGGAGCAGCGTAATGAACAAAGACATCATTTCCGGCAAGTGGACCCAGCTCAAGGGCAAGGTACAGGCCAAGTGGGGCGACATCACCGACGATGACATGAAGGTGGCCGAAGGCAACGCCGAATATCTTGCAGGTCGCTTGCAGGAACGCTATGGCTGGGCCAAAGACCGTGCCGAAACCGAAGTGCGCGACTTCCAGAAGGCGCTGCACAAGGAATACCCGGATTACCACTGATGTCGTCGGGTGATTGAGGGAAGCAAGGCGCTTGCCCCAATCAGAAGCCGATGCCAGTCCTCTGGCATCGGTTTCTTTTTGCCTTTGTGGGAGCGGCGTAAGCCGCGAAGCAAGGGCATCATCAGATGACACAGTTGCTGAGAGATGGGGCTTGATCAGCTTCGCGGCTTACGCCGCTCCCACAAATCAGCGGCAGGCAAGCAACTCAGCGGCCACGCGCCGGCGGATCCGGCACGAAACCACTGGGGAACGCCTGTGGCGAGTTGTCCACGTGACGATAACCGCGCGGCAGGATGCCCATCGCCACCAGCCGCTGCCGCGAGTCATAACGCACCTCGCTGACCTGCACCGGATTGCGGCTGGCACGCTCGAAGCTGGTCAATGACGAACTTGACCACTCACGCTCACCGTGGCCGGTACCCAGGCGCTGCCGCGATTCGCTCTTGGCCATCGCGCTGGGCGCAGCGGCTTCGGCGGCGCGCCCGCTGGCATTGGCACTTGCCCCGGCACGGTCCTCGTACTGCGGCATCGGCCGCGGCGAGGGCCGGGGAATCGGCAGTGGGCGCACGTCATACACCGGCCGGCGTGCCTCGTTGAACACCGCAATGCCGATCACCCCGACATTGGCCGGGCGGCCGGTGCGGCTGGCATAGCTGTCGCTGGAGGCGGTGAACACGAACTGCGCGACCTCGGCATTGGACTTGCGCCAGCCGGTGATTTCGCTGCTCTGCCAGGGCTCCAGCACATAGCCGGACTGGCTGGGTGAGGCAGTCTGGCCAGTGATGGCGTTGACCCCATCCACCGACAGCACCACCAGCACGCGCTCGCCGCTGCGGTTCTGCATGCGCACGCTGTAGCGGTGACCCGGGCTGCCGGCCACCCATTGCTGGCCGCGGTGCGGGTACAGGTCCAGCTCCCGTCCGTCGTCACGGTCGATCACCGACAGCAGCACCGGGCCCTCATCTGCTGGCCGTACCGGGCTGAACCCGCATAGCGCGACAACCGACAACACACTGGCTAGAAAACGGTACATGGCAGGCTCCTTGGCGGGGTACATGACCTCAAACGGCCGGGTGCGGGCAATGGGGTTGAGGGCGGGGACAGGCTGGGGCGGTTACACTGGCCCGGTTCATCCGCTCGTCAGCTTGGTTTACATGACTACCCGCGTCCTCACCGGCATCACCCCCTCCGGCACTCCCCATCTCGGCAACTACGTCGGCGCGATCCGCCCGGCCATTGCCGCCAGCCAGGCCTCGGATATCGAGAGCTTCTTCTTCCTGGCCGACCTGCACAGCCTGATCAAGGCGCAGGAGCCCGAGCGCACCCAGCGTTCGACCCTGGAGATCGCGGCCAGCTGGCTGGCCTGCGGCCTGGACCCGGACAAGGTGTGGTTCTACCGGCAGAGCGACATCCCGGAAACCACCGAGCTGATGTGGTTCCTCACCGTGGTCGCCAGCAAGGGCATCCTCAACCGCGCCCATGCCTACAAGGCGGCGGTGGACAAGAACCGCGAGGAGCAGTTGGACGACGACGCAGGCGTCAGCGCCGGCCTGTTCATGTACCCGGTGCTGATGGCCGCCGACATCCTGATTTTCAACGCCAACAAGGTGCCGGTGGGTCGTGACCAGATCCAGCACATCGAGATGGCGCGCGATTTCGCCCAGCGTTTCAACCACGTTTACGGCAAGGAATACTTTGCCCTGCCGGAAGTGATCATCGACGAACAGGTGGCCACCCTGGCCGGCCTGGACGGCCGCAAGATGAGCAAGAGCTACAGCAACACCATCCCGCTGTTCGTGCCGCGCGAGGAGCTGAAGAAGCTGGTGTTCTCCATCCTCACCGACTCGCGCCTGCCGGGCGAGCCCAAGGACACCGAGGGCTCGGCGCTGTTCCAGATGTACCAGGCCTTCGCCAGCCCGGAGCAGACCGCTGCCTTTGCCAAGGCCTTTGCCGACGGCATCAGCTGGGGCGACGCCAAGCAGCAGCTGTTCGAGCGCATCGACGCCGAGCTGTCGCCGCTGCGCGAGCGCTACAACGCCTTGATGGCCGAGCCCGAGAAGATCGAAGCCATCCTGCGCAAGCGTGGCCAGCAGCTGCGCGAGCAGTTCGCCATCCCGCTGTTGAAGGAGCTGCGCCATGCGGTGGGCCTGCGTGACCTGTCCGCCGCAGGTGACAAGCCCAAGGCGGCAGCCGCTGCCAAGGCGGCGCTGCCGCTGTTCAAGCAGTACCGCGAGAAGGACGGCCGCTTCTACTTCAAGCTGCTTGATGGCGAAGGCACGCTGCTGATCCAGAGCGAAGGCTTTGACTCGCCGCGCGATGCCGGCCAGCTGATCGCCGTGCTCAAGCAGGCCGAGCAGGGCGATGCGCTGCAGAGCGAGCTGTTCAAGGTCGAAGTGGAAGTGGAGCCGGTGCTGGTGGCATTGCGCGAACTGCGCGAGGCTGCGGCAAAGGAATAAACCCTTGTGGAGGAGCACGTCGATGGCCTGGTTGTCGTTGTTGTTGTTTCTCCCCTGGTTCTGCGTGATGGGCGCGCTGTACTGGTGGTTTCCACGCCAGCCGCGTAGTCGCAAGCGCACCATGTTTGATGCAGCGATGCTGGTGCTGGCCCTGGTGGCCAGCATCGGCTTCATGTTGTGGGGTTATCACGTGGGCGCAACCGAGGTGGCCGAAGGCCTGTGGAAGCAGATCCTCGCCGTGTTGTATGCCTACGGCGGCTTCCTCGCGGTGATGGTGCTGGCATTGCTGCTGCGCCCGCGCGTACTGCAGCACTGAGCCGACGCGGCTGCGACAAAAGTCCGGGTTGAGTGCGGGCAGGGCGGCTGGCAGGATCGAAGCCAGTTTCTGCCGGAGTTGCCGCATGTCTCTTGCCCATGGCATCCACACCATCGATACCGCGTTCCAGCGCGATCACTTCGATGCGGCCTACCTGATCGTGCAGGACGGACGCGGCGCGTTCGTCGATTGCGGCACCACACATTCGCTGCCGAACCTGCTGGCCTGCGTTGCCCAGGCGGGGCTGTCGCCTGCGGATATCGACTGGCTGATCGTCACCCATGTGCATCTGGATCATGCCGGCGGTGCCGGTGCGCTGATGCAGCAGCTGCCCAATGCGCGGTTGGTCGTGCACCCGCGTGGCGCCCAGCACATGATCGACCCCACCCGGCTGATCGCCGGTGCAACGGCGGTGTATGGCGAAGCCGAGATGGCGCGCAGCTACGGCCAGATCGTGCCGGTGCCGGCCGAGCGCGTGGTGGTTGCCGAGGATGGGCATCGGGTTTTGTTGGCGGGTCGCGAGCTGGTCTGCGTGGATACGCCGGGACATGCACGGCATCACTTCTGCGTGTGGGATGCGGCCAGTCGCAGCTGGTTCACCGGCGACACCTTTGGCCTGTCGTATCGCGAGCTGGACCACGCTGGTGGTGCTTTCATCGTTCCCACCTCCTCACCGGTGCAGTTTGAGCCGGAGGCGATGCATGCCTCGATCCTGCGCTTGATGCAGGAGTCACCGGAGGGGATGTACCTGACCCATTACGGCCGGGTCGAAGGCACGGCGCGGTTGGCGCAGGAACTGCACGCGCAGATCGACGCAATGGTGGCGATCGCACAGCGCTGCAACGGCGAACCGGAACGCCATCGCCTGTTGGTGGATGCGCTGGGCGCGCTGTATGTAGCGCGCTTGAGATTGCAGGGCAGTCCGCTGGACGCATCTGAAGTGCTGCGGGTACTGGCAATGGATATCGAGCTCAACGCGCAAGGCCTGGCCTGTTGGCTGGACCGCGAAAAACGCCGGTAGTGCCGAGCCATGCTCGGCAGAGGCTTTCCCGACAATGCCGAAGATCAATGCAGGAGCGGCGTCAGCTGCGAAGCCACGACCAGAGCAGAGGCGGTGAAGCTCACCCCTCCCCAGCCCTCCCCTTCGCGGTGCGAAAGGGAGGGGGTATTTCCGACGGCCTGCAGCATCCTGCGCAATTGCAGCT